>NZ_JBECOT010000001.1:0-240414 GCF_040104395.1 Pseudoalteromonas sp. BZA4 | reverse complement strand
CTTTACTGCGAAATTTAATATTCAACTCAGCACTGCGCTTACACAGACAACTGTAGGTTGGGGCTTCAAGCGGAAGCTTCATCAAAGATAATACCGATTGTGTGAACCCTTGTAGTGCCCTGAACGACAAGCCAAAGACAGCTTTGAGTGTTAAGCAAGTTTCAATAGCAAGATCAGAGAAATGATTAGAGCGGCCACGCCCGCCGTGAGTACATTCGTTATACCAATGACGCGTTGCTTTTTCGTCAAACCAGAAGCGAATATTACCGCGGTTAACGAGGGCTTGATTATAGTGAGACCAGTTTGTGATTTTGCTCATTGTTGTTGCACGGGCTAGTAGGATATAGATGATCTGATCACAGGCTGGCAAGATAGTTCAAACTTTTAGGAAACAACGCCGAAAAAATTACAAACCCAATAAGCAGTGGGATTACTAAAATTGCGAGTACAAATTTTTCCATGTCCTAATATTTTCCTTACGAATAACCCTGAAGCAATTTTATAATTGAAGAAAATTTTACAGCTATAAACTAAAAATAATGTGGCACGAGACATAGCATACCGCATTCGTCCTTCTAATATTAACTTGCTAACTTGTTTTTAAATACCTCTAAAGAATACAGATTGTAAGAAGCTTAAAAGATCAGTTTGATTAGAATAATAGTCAGCAATCTCACCCCAAACTTCGAAGTTACTTAAGTTGAACCCGTCTTCTATATCATTATAATAAAGACATCGCTTACCAATTATTGCGACAACCCAAAAGCCATTGCCCTCTTCACCAAATGGATACTGAGTCCATTTTTCAAGCTCGTTTAGTTTAATTTGGTTCCACAGGTTTCTTTCTACAAAAGACATGTTGAACTCAGCAATTTCTATTATGCCTTCTAAATGAGGTTTTGTGATAGGTTTCCAGTTACTCATAAGTTTCTATTTTAGGCAATTTAATTCATTCCTAACGAATCACATAACCTTCTGATATTTAGTATTAATGAACTCAAGAAAGAGACCCTTAATATGTGTTTGCCGAAAAAACTTTAACGGCTAACAGATATATCAAAGATAAACAGGTTTTTAAAATAACAAAAGAAAAATTAGCTACTTAAAGCAGCAAAAAAGAATCGATATGCTTACTTTATCCAAGCATGTTGATATGTGTTAAGTGTCGATTATTACGAAACCTTCAGCCCAATAATCTTTACCAAGTGGGTAACACGATATATAGAAACCACTTTCGTCACAAGCAGCGGGGTTAATATTTGGAAAATCACTAAACCCAGGTTGCTCTTTAGCCTTCCAACAGCAGCAATTGCCTCTTGCTCAGAAGCATAAATCCCGATTGTCTTTACACATTCATTGTTTTCAGAAATTATGTGCAAATGCTCTAGCAGGTATACTTTATCCATAGACACCTAACATTTAAAAAGTGCGTTCATCGCGCATACTTTGCAGACTTTACGCAAATTATCTGGTTTCTATATTTTTAACAAATCCCCTAAATGATTACTAGCACGAAGTTTTTAAGGCATCAATGTCAAATTAAAGTGAGTAATCTGATCGCAACGTTCATTGCCATGGATATATGTGAAAAGAACAGTTTAGCAATTGATTAAATATGATATTTTGCCAATCCTAATAAACACTTTTTGATCGCTAGAGTTCTAGGGAATTCACCTGATTAAGTGTTGTGAGCTTGCCACAAACAAAAAGAGCATTGTATATAGCGCAATAAAAATCACGCATACAATGCTCTTTAGAGACTATTTTAAAATAACGAGGATTATTTTAGTGAGTCGTTAATTTCTTTTAGTGTTGCAACTGGATCTGCCGATTGGGTGATTGGGCGACCAACAACTAAATAGTCGCTGCCATCTTCAACGGCTTGTTTTGGTGTCATGATGCGCTTTTGATCGCCTGCATCGCTGCCTGCTGGGCGAATACCCGGAGTAACCAGTTTAAAGTCTGCGCCAAGTTCTGCTTTTAGCTTTTTCGCTTCTTGTGCTGAGCACACTACCCCATCAAGGCCTGATTCTTTAGCAAGATTTGCTAGGTAAATTACTTGTTCTTCTGGTGTTTTATCTACACCTAAACGAGTAAGTTCTGCGGCATCCATACTGGTTAGTACAGTTACTGCAATCAGTAATGGAGCATCATCACCAAACTGCTCTAAAGCTTGCTTTGCTTTAGTCATCATTTCAACGCCACCAGAGGCATGCACGTTAACCATCCAGACACCCATTTTTGCAGCTGCGGTTACAGCTTTAGCCACTGTGTTTGGAATATCGTGAAATTTTAGGTCTAAGAATACATCAAAACCTAAGTCGATTAGTTCCTTAACAAAGCTAGGACCAAAATACGTGAACATTTCTTTGCCTACTTTAAGGCGACACGTATCAGGCGATAATTGCTTTACAAACGCAAGAGCTGTTTGTTGATCATCATAATCAAGGGCAATTAATACTTTTTTTGAATCTTCGACAGACATAACTTTCCTAAAAACTAATGGACTAATATGAATTAAAAACCGTCTATGCCACGGCTTGGAACAATTGTTTCCCAGTGCTTACAAGATGGACATACCCAATAAATGGTATGACTGGTAAAGCCACAGTGTTGGCACTGAAAATCAGGTTTGGTTGCGATATAAGACGTTACTAGCTTATCAATTTGATCGAGTACATCTTTAATATCGTTGTTTTGTTTGGCAAGTAGCTGTAATAAAAAGCTAAAGCCACGAATAGTCGGATGACGCTTTAAACTATCCGTTAAAAATTTAATTGCTTGCTCGATGTGCCCTTGCTCAAGTAAAGCTTGGCAGTGTTTTATTTTTATTAATACACCACCTTTATCTAGCAGTTCATTGAGCAATTCGTAAAACTGATGCGTCAAATTAAGTTTTTGATAGCTCAGTGCTAATTCTTCAATAAACACTGGCGCAAAAAACGTAAACTGACTAATCAGCTCACGCCAATAGTAAATTGCTTTTACATAATCTTCTTTAGTGAAAGCACTGTGGCCAAGCTCATACAACGGGCGAATAGCTTTGTGGTTTAAGCTAATGGCTTTACGCATAATTTGCGTATCATTGTCTTGTAAGGCTGCTTCACAGTAAAAATTGGCAATCGCTTTTACATGCTGAGGTTTAGTGAACAACTCACTGTGGGCCTCGTACATGTTAATGCCCTTTTCCCACTCACGGGTTTGTGAATAAAGATTAATAATTGGCTCTAACGCTTCTTTATAGCCTGCCTTAACAAGCCAAACCAAATGCTCTTCTGCACCATCTAACAAGCCTGCCATAATGTAATCTTCAGCAAGTTCTAAGCGGCTGGTTGCAGCTTGTTGCTCATCAAGACTTGGATGTTTTAATAACAGCTCATGAATTTTAATGGCGCGGTCAAGTTCGCCACGGCGGCGGAACATAGTTGCAAGCGTTGAATAGTGTTCAACAGAATCAGCGGCAACTTCGAGTAGATTAATAAGGTGCTCTAAGCCTTGGTCTTCTTCTCTGTCTAAGAGAAATTTAAGGCCTTTGGAATATTCAGAGGTAATTTGGCGATTAAGCTGATGAGCTTGGTTTTTAGCGCTGTTTTTACCCATTATCCAACCGTAACCGGCTGCAACGGGTAAAAGTAAAAACAGAAGCTCAATCATGATTAGGTGTCTTTATTAGCAACAAGCTTTTTATTGTTTTTTTCAGGCGCTAATTTTTTCTTTAAGCGATAATTTTGCCACTTTAACTGAGAAAACAGTGTAAAGCTTATAAAACAACCAATTGCGACACCTAAAATAAAGCAGATACTTATTACAACAGCTAAGGGCAAAGTATTACTCGCGATTAAATAATTGATTTGCACCAATTGTGGATTCTGTGAACCAAGTACAAACGCAATAAATAAACACAGCGCAATTAATACAATTTTTAATACCCTAAACAAGTAACTACTCCTGTATAAAACTAGGCAATACTCGCATTTACGCGGTCACGTAATTCTTTACCTGGTTTAAAATGTGGTACGTGCTTACCGTCTAACTCAACTGTTTCGCCAGTCTTTGGATTACGACCTGTGCGAGGAGAACGATAATGCAATGAGAAACTTCCAAAGCCACGGATCTCGATGCGATCTGAGCTAGATAATGAGCCGGCCATTTGTTCAAGAATTTCTTTAACGGCATTTTCAACATCTTTCACAGGGATGTGTGCGTGTTGCTCGGCAAGTTGTTCTATCAATTCTGACTTAGTCATAGCGTTTCCTTAAAGAGTGGTAAAGGAAGGGCAAAACTGCCCTTCCAATTTTAAAAGACTAGATATTAGTCTTTTTGAGCATTTTTGAATGCTGCAGCCATAGCGTTTTCGAACGCTGGCTCTTCTTTCTTAAGCTTCTCTAGTACTTCTTTCTCTTCTGCTTCGAAAAGAGCTTTAACAGATAAGCTTAAAGTGCGGTTCTTACGATCAACACCAACGTATTTCGCTTCGATTTCGTCGCCTGCAGAAACTACAGTAGTAGCATCTTCAACACGCTCTTGAGCGATATCAGCTACACGGATGTAACCTTCAACGCCTTCGATTAGCTCAACAGTTGCGCCTTTCGCATCAACTTCAGTCACTTTACCTTTAACAATAGCACCTTTTTTGTTTGCGTCCAGGTAGTTATTGAATGGGTCAGCTTCGATTTGTTTAACGCCTAGAGAGATACGCTCACGCTCTGGGTCAACTTGTAATACGATAGCAGTGATTTCGTCGCCTTTCTTGAATTCACGTACAGCTTCTTCGCCTGGTGTGTTCCAAGAAATGTCTGAAAGGTGAACAAGACCGTCAATACCGCCTTCAAGACCGATGAAGATACCGAAGTCAGTGATTGATTTGATCTTACCAGTAACTTGGTCGCCTTTGTTTTGTAGACGAGCAAATTCTTGCCATGGGTTAGCAATACATTGCTTAAGACCAAGAGAAATACGACGACGCTCTTCGTCGATTTCAAGAACCATAACTTCAACAGTGTCACCTAGTGAAACAACTTTTGAAGGGTGGATGTTCTTGTTAGTCCAATCCATTTCAGAAACGTGTACTAGACCTTCTACGCCTTCTTCGATTTCAACGAAACAACCGTAGTCAGTAAGGTTAGTTACACGACCAGAAAGCTTAGAACCTTCTGGGTAACGACCAGCGATAGCTGCCCATGGATCTTCGCCAAGCTGTTTAAGGCCTAGAGATACACGAGTCTTTTCTTTGTCGAATTTAAGAACTTTAACTGCGATTTCGTCGCCAACATTAACGATTTCTGAAGGGTGCTTAACACGCTTCCACGCCATGTCTGTGATGTGTAGTAGACCGTCAACACCACCAAGGTCAACGAACGCACCGTAGTCTGTAAGGTTCTTAACGATACCTTTAACTTCTTGACCTTCAACAAGGTTAGCAAGAAGTTCTTCACGCTCTTGTGAGTTCTCTGATTCGATAACTGCACGGCGAGAAACAACAACGTTGTTACGTTTTTGGTCAAGCTTGATTACTTTGAACTCAAGCTCTTTACCTTCAAGGTGAGTTGTGTCACGTACTGGACGAACATCAACAAGTGAACCAGGTAGGAAGGCACGGATTGAATCAACTTCAACAGTGAAACCGCCTTTAACTTTACCGTTGATAACACCAGTAACAGTCTCTTGCTCTTCACATGCTTTTTCTAAGCGGATCCACGCTTCGTGACGCTTCGCTTTCTCACGAGAAAGGATAGTTTCACCGAAACCGTCTTCGATTGCGTCTAAAGCAACATCTACTTCGTCGCCAACAGCAACTTCTAGTTCACCAGCAGCATTTTTGAATTGCTCAGCAGGGATTGCACTTTCAGATTTAAGACCAGCATCAACAAGTACGATGTTGTTCTCGATTGAGATAACAGTACCTTTAACGATAGAGCCTTGCTCTGCTTCAAAACCCTTAAGGCTTTCTTCAAATAACTGCGCAAAATTTTCTGACATTATACGTCTCTAAATAATTAAATAACCAATTAGCAACCATGCTGCATGGGGTTGTTAAAATAGCACTGGCTTCCTGCCGGCACCTTAATAAATTACTTTTAAGCTTTTGGAAGCTTTCCTGCAAGTACTGCTTCGTCGATTAAAGTTACTACTTTATCAAACACTTGCATTGCATTAAGTTCGCTAGTATCGAGCTCAATGGCGTCTTCTGCAGGAACAAGCGGCGCAACTTCACGCGTCATATCACGGTGATCGCGAGCTTTTATGTCCTCAAGTAGACCACTTAGTGTAACATCAAGACCGCGTTCGTTCAACTCAGCAAAGCGACGACGGGCGCGCTCTTCAGCTGATGCGGTTAAATAAATCTTCAATGGTGCATCTGGGAACACAACTGTGCCCATGTCACGACCATCGGCAATTAAGCCGCTCTCAGTACGAAACGCACGTTGACGACGTAATAATGCTTCTCTCACCCGTGGTAATGCAGCAATCTTTGATGCCGCAGCACCCACTTCTTCGTTACGAATTGTGGTTGTGACGTCTTCGCCTTCCAAGACAATTTTAGAAGTATGTGTTTGGCTATCGACCAAAAACTGTACATCTAAGTTTGCAGCTAGCGGAACTAGCGCATCTTCATTATCTAGTTCAATTTGATGATGAAGCGCTGCAAGTGACAGCACACGATAAATCGCTCCACTGTCTAATACATCCCAACCTAATTTCTCGGCTAACAAGCGACAAACAGTTCCTTTACCTGAACCACTTGGGCCATCGATGGTGATTACGGGCATTGATAACGCCTGCATTTATAACCTCCTGCAATGCACACCAAAATAAAACCGCGATATTATACGCCAGTTCTAGAAATAGATCCGCATTTAGAATGTAACTTTTTATATTTTCTTCTGTTTTATTGACTTGAGACAGACTCTAGTACTTTGAAAAACGTTGGAAAAGTTTTGTATGTACACTTAGGATCGTTAATGGTTATCGGCTTTCCGCCAACGGCAACCATTGCAAAACACATGGCAATACGGTGATCGTTATAGGTATCAATCGCTACATCGTTAAATGTGTCTGGTGGTGTAATTTCGATGAAATCTTCACCTTCAACCACTTCTGCACCAACTTTACGAAGCTCAGTCGCCATGGCATATAAGCGATCTGTTTCTTTTACACGCCAGTTATAGATATTACGAATAGCTGTTTTACCTTTAGCAAAAAGCGCAACAGTGGCGAGTGTCATTGCCGCATCAGGGATTGCATTGGCATCAATATCGACCGCGTTTAGCTCACCTTTACGAACCACCAGCTTTTCATCGTACCAATCGATTTTGGCGCCTACTTGCTCCATAACTTTGGCAAAACCAATATCACCTTGAACAGATGCCGCACCTACCCCGTTAATTTCAATTTCGCCGCCAGCTATTGCAGCCGCCGCAACAAAATAAGAGGCGCTTGATGCATCACCTTCTACCATAATACGCTCAAGTGCTTGATACTGCTGACAGCCTTTAACGTAAAATGTTTCGTAATTGTCATGGCTTACAGTAACGCCAAAGCGTTTCATTACATCTAGGGTAATGTCAATGTAAGGCTTTGATACCAGCGTGCCTTTAATGGTGATTTCTGTATCGCCATTAAATAATGGTGCTGCCATTAGTAACGCTGTTAAGAACTGGCTAGAAATGCTGCCATCAATTGCAACTTTACCACCGTTGATTTTGCCGCCTTTTATGGCCAGTGGTGGATAATCTTTGTGCTTAAGGTATTCAACATCACCACCGAGTGCTTGTAGTGCATCTACCAAATGGCCGATTGGGCGCTCTTCCATACGAGGCTCGCCGACCAGCTGGTACTCGCCATCTACAGCAGCTAAAACCGCTGTCAGTGGACGATAAGCAGTACCGGCATTACCTAAAAATAAAGGCTCGCTTGGGGTTTTAAATTTACCCGCAACCCCCTCTACGGTGGCCACTGTTTTATCTTCATTAAGCGATACATTTACGCCTAAAAGATTTAATGCACCTAACATGTGACGAATGTCATCACTGTCTAGTAGGTTTTCAACAACCGTTGTGCCCTCTGCAAGAGCAGCAAGCAGTAAGATACGGTTTGATAAGCTTTTTGAGCCTGGTAGTGTCACACTACCATTTACCTTTGTAATCGGTTCAAGACGAAGCTGTTCCATAATTAGCTGTTCTCCTTGGCGAATTTTTCCATAAAATTAACCAAGGCTTGAACACCTTCAAGTGGCATCGCATTATAAATGCTTGCGCGCATACCACCGACAATACGGTGACCTTCAAGGGCTAATAAGCCTGCTTCTTTTGATTCACTAATGAATTTATCATTCAGTGATTCGTCGTTTAGCCAAAATGGTACGTTCATTCGCGAACGGCAATGCTTAGCAACTTTGTTGCTGTAAAAATCTGAGCTATCAATGTAGCTGTAAAGAAGTTCTGCTTTTGCGATGTTTTGTTCTTCCATCGCTTTAACGCCGCCATTTGCTTCAAGCCATTCAAATACTTCAGCAGCTAAGTACCACGCAAATGTCGGTGGGGTGTTATACATGCTGCCTTGTTTTGCTTCTAAGGCGTAATCAAGAATACCTGGCTTTGCAAGACCTTCACGCTCAAGAAGCGTTTTGCGAACAATAACAATCGATAAACCAGATGGGCCAATATTCTTTTGTGCGCCAGCGTAAATAAGATCAAACTGATTTACGTCAAACTCGCGCGATAAAATAGTCGATGACATATCAGCCACAATAGGTGCTGATGGGTGTGATGGTACGTCAAAAATTTCAATGCCATCTACGGTTTCATTCGGACAATAGTGAATGTAAGACGCATCAGCAGGTAATTCCCAGCTGCTTGCTGGTTTAATAGAGAACTGGCCATTTTGCTGCTCATCATCACGTACATTGATGCTTTCAACTGCAGTGAATTTTGCCGCTTCTGAAGTAGCCCCTTTAGACCATACACCGTTTTCACAGTACACAGCTGGCTTATCATCAAGGTGAAGGTTCAGTGGTACAGCACTGAATTGACCACGGCCACCGCCGTGCATAAATAACACTTCAAACTCATCGCTAATATTCATTAAACGACGCAGGCTTGCTTCACATTTAGTGGTAAGCGCTAAAAAGTCGCTGCTGCGATGGCTAATTTCCATCACAGAGACACCTAAACCTTGCCAATCTATAAATTCTTTTTGTGCTTTTTGCATAACTGCCGGCGGTAGCATTGCCGGTCCTGCACAAAAATTATACTTAGTCATTACTTTGCCTCATTCCAGTAATTATAGTGCGGATAAAAAAAGCGGCCGAAGCCGCTTTTTAAATCAATGTTATTCTGAAGGTGGGTTATCACCCGTTTCTTCAGTATTTGTATCGACTACTTCAACGGCCTCGCCTTCGATGGCTTCTAGCTCATCAACTTCGATTTCTTCGATACGTTGTAAACCAACTACTTGCTCTTCGTCAATAGTTCGTATCAAAATAACGCCCTGAGTATTACGACCAACCGTAGAAACCTCGTTTACACGCGTACGTACAAGTGTACCGCGATTAGAGATGATCATGATTTCGTCGTTTTCGTCAACTTGTACTGCACCAACCACAGCGCCATTACGCTCGCTTACTTTGATTGATACAACACCTTGTGTTGCACGGCTCTTCGATGGGTAATCTTCAAGTGCAGTACGCTTACCATAACCGTTTTCTGTCACAGTTAAGATTGCGCCATCTGACTTAGGTACGATTAACGACACAACACGTTGGTCGTCAGCCATCTTAATACCACGAACACCTGTTGCTGTACGACCCATTGGACGTACACCTTTGAAGCGGATTTCTGGGTTACCATTTTCATCTAGAACTGGGTTACCGTTTTCATCAACAACTGCTGACTCTTCTGCTTCTTTAAAGCGAACAACTTTACCAGCATCAGTGAATAGCATGATTTCATTCGTGCCATCAGTGATATCAACACCAATTAGGCTATCGCCTTCATTTAGGTTAACAGCGATGATACCGCTCGCACGTTGACGGCTGTATGCTGTAAGTGGTGTTTTCTTAACTGTACCAAACGCAGTTGCCATGAAGATGTATTTATCTTCTTCGTACTCACGTACTGGTAAGATAGCAGTAATACGCTCATCAGCTTCAAGTGGTAATAAGTTAACAATTGGCTTACCACGCGCTGCACGGCTTGCTAATGGTAACTGATATACTTTCAACCAGTATAGGCGACCTGCTGTTGAGAAGCACAGGATTGTATCGTGTGTGTTAGCAACTAATAGACGTTCGATGAAGTCTTCATCTTTCATCTTCGTTGCTGATTTACCTTTACCACCACGACGCTGTGCTTCGTAATCCGATAATGGTTGATACTTAACGTAACCTTCATGAGAAAGCGTTACGACAACGTCTTCTTCATTGATTAGGTCTTCAAGGCTAATATCGTGAGCAGCTGCACTGATTTCAGTACGACGTTCGTCACCATATTGCTCTTTAATTTCTACTAGCTCGTCGCGGATAACTTCCATTAGACGCTCTGGGCTTGAAAGAATATGTAAAAGCTCAGCAATTAGATCAAGTAAGTTTTGGTACTCGTCTAAGATCTTCTCATGCTCAAGACCCGTTAGTTTGTGTAAACGTAGGTCTAGAATTGCTTGTGCTTGTTGCTCAGATAAATAGTACTGACCGTCACGGATACCTAAATCAGCCGCTAACCAATCAGGACGTGCTACGTTATCTTCACCTGCTTTTTCAAGCATTGTTTTAACAGTGCCTAGTTCCCAAGGACGTGCTGTTAGTGCCGCTTTTGCTTCTGCTGGTGTTGGTGACTTACGAATAAGTTCGATAATTGGGTCGATATTCGCAAGGGCAATCGCTAAGCCTTCAAGCGTGTGAGCACGGTCACGGGCTTTACGTAAATCGAATACTGTACGACGTGTAACAACTTCACGGCGGTGTACGATAAACGCTTCAAGCATTTCCTTTAAGTTGAAACACTTAGGTTGGTTGTTATCAAGTGCAACCATGTTCATACCAAACACAGTTTGTAACTGAGTTTGTGCATATAGGTTGTTTAAGATTACTTCACCAACATCACCACGTTTGATTTCGATAACGATACGCATACCGTCTTTATCTGATTCATCACGTAGTGCACTAATACCTTCAATCTTCTTATCTTTAACAAGCTCTGCGATCTTTTCGATTAGGCGTGCTTTGTTAACTTGATAAGGGATTTCGTGAACGATGATTGTTTCACGACCGGTTTTTTCGTCAACTTCGATTTCAGCGCGAGCACGGATATATACTTTACCACGACCGGTTAAGTACGCTTGCTCAATGCCTTTTTTACCATTGATAATCGCCGCAGTCGGGAAATCTGGACCTGGGATATATTCAATAAGGTCAGCAATTGACATATCAGGGTTTTGAATAAGCGCTAAACAACCATTGATAACTTCTGTTAAGTTATGAGGTGGAATGTTCGTCGCCATACCAACCGCGATACCCGAAGAACCATTTACTAATAAGTTAGGTACTTTAGTAGGTAATACGTCAGGAATTTGCTCAGTACCGTCGTAGTTCGGTACGTAATCAACCGTTTCTTTTTCTAAATCAGCTAATAATTCATGTGACATTTTCGCCATACGGACTTCCGTATAACGCATTGCTGCCGCAGAGTCACCGTCAACAGAACCAAAGTTACCTTGGCCGTCAACAAGCATGTAGCGTAATGAGAAAGGCTGCGCCATACGAACGATGGTGTCATATACCGCGCTGTCGCCATGTGGGTGGTACTTACCGATTACATCACCAACAACACGTGCTGATTTCTTGTAAGGTTTATTCCAATCATTATTGAGTTCGTTCATTGCAAATAGAACGCGGCGGTGAACTGGCTTTAAGCCGTCACGTACGTCTGGCAATGCACGTCCTACGATTACACTCATCGCGTAATCAAGGTAGGAGTTTTTTAATTCATCTTCAATATTGACTGGCAGAATTTCATTGGCGAGATCAGTCATTTGATTTCACATTCCTTCAGTATTGACTCATTAAGAGGCAAACCGCCGTCTTAAGAGCTTTAGTTATTATTTCCAGACCATGCTATCACAATTTATTTAGATTTACAGGCGCTAAATCTTTGCGATTTATTAATTTCCCCCTATATAATGGCCTCAGATTAACGAGGAAGTTTTTTATGACCGAGCATCAAAATGTAGATAATGCAGAAATTGCAAAGTTTGAAGCCATCGCAGAACGTTGGTGGGACCGCGACGGAGAGTTCAAACCCCTTCATGAAATAAATCCTCTACGTTTGGATTTTGTCGCTGATAAAGTAGGCGGCTTATTTGATAAGGAAACCTTAGATGTTGGCTGTGGTGGCGGCATCTTAAGTGAAAGTATGGCGCGTATGGGCGCTAAAGTAACCGGCATCGATATGGGTCAAGAGCCACTCACCGTTGCTAAGTTACATAGTTTAGAAACAGGCGTACCTGTTGATTATATAAAAGTACCAGCAGAGCAATTTGCTGCTGAGCACCCTGCTCGCTTTGATGTAGTGACTTGTATGGAAATGCTTGAGCATGTTCCAGACCCTGCTTCAATTATTCGTGCTGTCGCTGAGCTTGCTAAACCGGGCGCTGATGTCTTCTTTTCAACATTAAATAAAACACCAAAAGCCTACTTGTTTGCTATTGTCGGTGCTGAAAAGCTTTTAAAGATGGTGCCAGAAGGTACTCATGACCATAAAAAGTTTATCAAACCTGCACAGCTTATTGCATGGGCAGAAGAAGCGGGATTAAAAGTACGCGCTAGTACTGGCCTTCACTATAACCCGTTTTCTAAGCAGTACAGCTTAAATGATGATGTAAGTGTTAATTACATCCTGCACTTTGAGAAACTAGCCTGATGAGTGGTGTGCAAGCACCCTCTATCGATTTTGATGCATTTATCTTTGATTTAGATGGCACACTACTCGATACCGCAGATGACTTAGGTGGTGCATTAAACCGAGTATTAGCAGATGCCAATGTGGCGCCTGTTGCTGAGCATGTTTATCGCCCTGCTGCTTCTAACGGTGCAAATGCATTATTAGAAGTGGGCTTTGGTGATAAATGGCCTGAACTTGAACAACTCGCCTTGCGCCAGCAGCTTCTTAACTACTACGCCGAAGATATTGCTGTGCACAGTAAATGCTTCAACGGCATAGAACAGCTTTTAATTGCACTTGAGCAAAACAATATTAAGTGGGGCATTATGACTAATAAGCCCGGCTTTTTAACTGAGCCCTTAGTGCAAGCTATTCCCTCTTTGCGTGATGCAAAAGCGGTTGTGAGTGGCGATACATTAGCTGTGTCAAAACCATCACCGGATCCACTATTACACACCGCTGAGATCTTAGACGTTGATCCGAGCCGTTGTTTGTATATCGGTGATGCTGAACGTGATATTCAAGCTGCAAAAGCGGCCAATATGTACAGCGCAACAGCGTTATGGGGTTATATACCCAGTGTAGATGCCGCACTTGGCTGGCAAGCGGATTTCAATTGGCAAACGCCGATTGATGGTTTTAACCATATATAGTGTTATTTGATAACTGAAACACCATATATTGTGATTTGATTTACTTTTGAGCATTCATTGATGATAAAAAAATCAGTCAAAATTTATTTTTAAAAACGGTAAATTTTCTGGATCTTTTGTTGATTTCTACAAATTTCGTCGTCTATGAATGTTCAAAGGTTAATGGTCACTAACACAATGCGTTTATCCAATAGTTATCCACAAAATGGGGCAATTCTATCCCTTGCAAAACAGCGCAGACCACACTATCTTGTGATCTGCAATTTAAACAACACCAGATATTGTGGCTAAATGTTATTCAATTAGATCACCCTGGCGTTTAATAATAATAATTACATAAAGAATACCTTTGTCTTTACAACTATAATTTCCCAAGGAATACAGGCAAAACTATGAACCAACAGCTATCTGTAAGCAAACGTGACGGCCGTAAAGAGTCACTTGATCTAGATAAGATCCATCGCGTAATCGCTTGGGCCGCAGAAGGTCTAGAGAATGTGTCTGTCTCACAAGTTGAATTAAAATCACATATTCAATTTTATGACGGCATTCGTACCGATGACATTCATGAAACAATCATCAAAGCTGCAGCTGATCAGATCTCTAAAGATACGCCTGATTACCAATACCTAGCTGCTCGCTTAGCTGTATTCCATTTACGTAAAAAAGCGTACGGTCAATTTGAGCCACCACGCTTATACGATCACATCACGAAATTAGTTGAAGACAAGCGTTATGATCAACACCTACTTGTTGACTATACCGAGCAAGAAATTGACGAGTTAGATGCTTACATTGATCACAACCGTGACTTAAACTTCAGCTATGCTGCTGTAAAGCAACTTGAAGGTAAGTATTTAGTTCAAAACCGTGTTACTGGTGAAATCTACGAAAGTGCACAGTTTTTATATATCTTAGTGGCTGCAAGCTTATTCTCTGATTATCCAAAAGAGACACGCCTTGATTACATCAAGCGTTTTTATGATGCAGTATCTACATTCAAAATTTCATTACCTACACCTATCATGGCTGGTGTACGTACCCCTACACGTCAGTTCAGCTCATGTGTACTTATTGAATGTGGTGATAGCCTAGATTCTATTAATGCAACATCGTCTGCGATTGTTAAATACGTTTCACAACGTGCGGGTATTGGTATTAATGCCGGTCGCATCCGTGCGCTTGGTAGCCCTATTCGTAACGGCGAAGCGTACCACACAGGTTGTATTCCGTTTTATAAGCACTTCCAAACAGCGGTTAAGAGCTGTTCACAAGGTGGTGTTCGTGGCGGCGCAGCAACGTTGTTCTACCCGCTTTGGCACTTAGAAGTTGAAAACCTACTTGTTCTTAAGAACAACCGTGGTGTTGATGATAACCGTGTACGTCACCTTGACTACGGTGTGCAGTTCAATAAATTAATGTATAGCCGTTTAATTAAAGACGATTACATCACATTATTTAGCCCTTCAGATGTACCAGGTCTATACGATGCGTTCTTTGAAGATCAAGCGAAGTTTGATGAGCTATACATCAAATACGAGCAAGACGAGTCAATTCGTAAAAAACGTATTAAGGCGATTGAGTTATTCTCAATGTTTGCACAAGAGCGTGCGAGCACAGGTCGTATCTACTTACAAAACGTTGACCACTGTAATACGCACAGCCCGTTCATCTCGACTGTGGCGCCAATTCGTCAATCTAACTTATGTTTAGAAATTGCATTACCAACTAAGCCACTTAGCAATGTAATGGACGAAGAAGGTGAAATTGCACTTTGTACGCTGTCGGCGTTTAACTTAGGTGCAATTGAATCACTTGACGAATTAGAAGAGCTTGCTGAACTTGCAGTACGTGCCCTTGATAACTTACTTGATTTCCAAGACTACCCAGTTCCTGCGGCTAAAAACGCGACCATGGGTCGTCGTACGCTAGGTATTGGTGTTATTAACTACGCGTACTACTTAGCGAAAAATGGTAAGCGTTACTCAGATGGCAGCGCAAATGCCCTAACTCACAAAACATTTGAAGCAATTCAATATTACCTAATGAAAGCATCAAATGAGTTAGCGAAAGAACGTGGTGCGTGTCCTAAATTTAACGAGACAACGTATTCTCAAGGCATTATGCCAACAGATACTTACAAACGTGACCTAGATCAGTTCTGTGAAGAGCCGCTTCACTTAGATTGGGATTCATTACGCGAAAGCATTAAAGAGCACGGTATGCGTAACTCAACGCTATCTGCCCTTATGCCTTCAGAGACATCATCGCAAATCTCTAACGCAACAAATGGTATTGAGCCACCACGTGGTCATATCAGCGTTAAAGCAAGTAAAGATGGTATCTTAAAGCAAGTAGTGCCAGATTATGAAAATCTGAAAGATAACTACGAGCTACTGTGGGATATTCCTTCAAACGATGGTTATCTACAACTTGTTGGTATTATGCAAAAATTCGTTGACCAAACGATCTCTGCAAACACTAACTATGATCCATCTAAGTACGAAGGCGGTAAAGTACCTATGAGGGTGCTATTAAAAGACCTACTGACTGCGTACAAACTTGGTGTTAAAACCCTGTACTATCACAACACACGTGATGGTGCATCAGACTCTCAAGATGAGTTAACGCCAGAGGTAGAAGATGACGGTTGTGCAGGCGGCGCTTGTAAAATCTAATTAAATTAATAACATAACAAAAGCGGGCTCATTAGCCCGCTTTGTCCTGACTGTTTTTTGAGAAATCACTATGTCATATACAACTTTTAGCCGAAATCATAATAACCAATTACAAGAACCGATGTTTTTCGGCCAAACGGTAAACGTGTCACGTTACGACCAACAAAAGTACCCTATCTTCGAAAAGCTAATTGAAAAGCAACTTTCGTTCTTTTGGCGTCCTGAAGAAGTTGATGTAAGTAAAGACCGTCTTGACTTCCAAGCGTTACCAGAGCACGAAAAGCACATCTTTTTAAGCAACTTAAAATATCAAACGCTACTTGATAGTGTGCAAGGTCGTTCACCTAACGTTGCGTTACTACCTATTGTGTCTATTCCTGAGCTAGAAACTTGGATTGAAACATGGGCATTTAGTGAAACCATTCACAGCCGTTCATACACACACATTATTCGTAACGTTACGCAATCTCCTGAACTTATCTTTGACGATATCGTAAGCAACGAGAAAATCAGTGAGCGTGCTGATGCGGTAACTAAGTATTACGATGATTTAATAAACATGATTTCTGTTTACAACCTATACGGTGAAGGTAAACATGTGATCAATGGTGAAGAAGTTAAAGTCAGCTTATTTGACCTTAAAAAGCAACTTTACCTAGCAATGATGTCGGTTAACATCCTAGAAGCGATTCGTTTCTATGTAAGCTTTGCTTGTTCATTTGCTTTCGCTGAGCGTGAATTAATGGAAGGTAATGCAAAAATCATCAAGCTAATCGCCCGTGATGAAGCGTTACACTTATCTGGTACACAGCACATCTTGAACATTATGCAAGAAGGTAAAGACGACCCAGAAATGGCAATCGTTGCAGCACAATGTCGTGAAGAAGCAATTCAGATGTTTGTTGAAGCAGCAGAACAAGAAAAAGATTGGGCAGAATACCTGTTCAAAGATGGTTCTATGATTGGTCTTAACAAAGATATCTTATGCCAATACGTTGAATACATCACTAATGCACGTATGACTGCAGTAGGCCTACCTGCACAGTTCGAAAGTAAGAGTAACCCTATTCCGTGGATCAACTCTTGGTTAGTATCAGACAATGTTCAAGTTGCTCCACAAGAAGCTGAAATCAGCTCTTACCTTGTTGGTCAAATTGACTCTCAAGTTGATGCATCTGACTTTGGTGACTTCGACCTGTAATGAGCTCAAACACCACTGCAGAGGTTATCCTTGCAGGAACAGACAGCCAGAATCTTGAATTTGATTCTGGCTGTTCATCTCTCCTTGAATGCCTAGAACAAAACAAAATAGATGTCCCCTACCAATGCCGTGAAGGTTATTGTGGCGCTTGCCGTGCAAAATTAGTCGAAGGTGATGTGAGCTACAATCAAGAGCCACTTGCTTTTGTTAGAGATGGCGAAGTATTGCTGTGTTGTAGTAAACCCAATGGGAAAGTAAAAATTGAGCTTTAATGCCAAATAAGCTCACTGGTTTGGTAGAAATTTTCTTTATCTGACACACTCACCATTTGCTGATCAATCGTAACATCCCACTGTAAGTTTTTAGTTAGATGACTCGCTAATTCCTCAATAAAATTGTTATCAAACGCAATTAAATGACCATTATTGATAAGTTCCAACTGGTGTTCATTTTCTTTAAGCCAATCGTTATTTAAGGTTGTCACGACCCATAGCTCATCAACCCGCTTAGCGATTTTGTTGAGCTGTAAAATATCAGGTTGGTCAACAGTAAGCCATGTTTGATAATGGTCATCAAGTGCTTTTATTGACACATCTGGTTCAGCATGACTGAACCTTGCATTCAATATGGCTGTTTCGTTGTGTGAAAATAAGCAATAACTTAAAAGCTTAAGTACAAAGTGTTGATAGCTTTCACGACGGTCACAAGCAGTGGTAAACACATCTTTGTGATTACGATGCTCTCTTAAATCAGCAATGGTAAAATTTGCTTTGAATACCCTATTTTTATCAGACATAAGATTTGGCCATCTCAGTGTAACAGTCTAAGTATAGTGTATGGTGTTAAAATCGCGACTTAAGGTAAAGTTATAGTATAACGTTATTGCAGTTAAAAAATTGCAGTGTTATATTATATCACCACACTCAACAACAAACTTAGAAGTAGTAATGATGAAACAAGTTTCAATTCTTTCTAGTGCTGTTGCCGCTGCGCTGTTTTCTCAATCAACAATGGCTGCTGTGATCACAGGTCAAGTATTAGATAAAAACCAACAACCTATCAGCAATGCTGAAATACATGTACACGGCAAATCACAAAGCGTTGTCACTGACAAACAAGGTCAGTTTAAAATTGATGTAGACAATAAAGGTCAGCTTCACATCAGTAAAAACAATTTCATCGATAAGCGTGTTGCTATTAATGGCGAAGACCAAAATGTTGTGGTTACGCTTACAGCAACATCAGTTGAAACTGTTGTTGTTTATGCATCAGCACTTCATAAAAATAGTCTTGAAATGATTTCGCCTGTGAATGTTTTAGCCGGTGATGAGTTAAAAGACAAAGCAAAACCGACATTAGGTGAAACACTAAAAGGTTTACCGGGCGTTAATGCTAGCTACTTTGGCCCAGTTTCATCAAGCCCAATAATTCGTGGTTTAGATGGTCCGCGTGTGAAGATCACCCAAAATGGCCTTGATAGCAGTGATGCATCACGTATTGGCCCTGACCACGCAACATCAAATGACAGCCTAGCAGCAGAGCAAATCGAAGTACTTCGCGGCCCTGCTACCCTACTTTATGGCTCTGGCGCTATCGGTGGTGTGGTGAACGTTGTTGATAACCGTATTCCTACCGATAACATCGAGTCTTTAACCGGTGCTGCACAATACACACACGATACAGTATCAAATACCAACACCTATGCTGCAAAACTTGAAACCGGTAGTGATGGTTTCAACTTCCATTTCGATGGAACAAAGCGCAAAGGTCACGATTATGACACGCCTAACTTTGAGCTTCCTGAGGAACATGAAGAGCACGAGGAGCATGAAGGTGAAGAGCATGAAGAACACGAAACAGCTAACAGCGTAGAAAACACCTTTATCGATAGCCAAACAGTTAACTTCGGTACTAGTTACGTGGGCGATCACCTGACGCTAGGTGTGTCATACGGCCGCATCGAAACAGATTACGGTATTCCTGCTCATGAGCATCATCATCATGAAGAGGAAGATCATGACGAACATGAAGTGGAAGAAGAGCACGAAGAATCAGTATTTGCGCAGCTAGAGCAAGACCGCTGGCAAGGTTACATGAGCTATGCACTTCATGATAACTGGATTGAAAATATCTCACTACGCGTTGGCTACACTGACTACAAACACGCTGAAATTGAAGATGGTGCAGTGGGCACAGTGTTTACAAACAAAACAACCGAAGCACGTGCAACCGTTGAGCACAAGTTAGGCCTTTGGCACGGTATGGCTGGTTTTCACTACACTGAGTCTGACTATGATGCAGATGGTGAAGAAGCCTTTACGCCAGCAAGTGTTACTAAAACAAACGCATTATTCGTTCTTGAAGAGCGCCAGTTTGGTGATGTGACCGTTGAGCTAGGTGCACGCCTTGAAGATTACCAAATCGACTCTGCTGTAAGCATGGCTGAGCACCATCATGATCACGATCATGAAGAGGAAGAAGAGCACCATGACGAAGAAGAAGCTGAAATCATTAACTATAGTGAAGATTTCACAAATCTAAGCTTATCTGCTGGTGCAATTTGGCAATATCAAGAAGGCCAAAGTGTTGCTTTGAGTGTATCTCGTTCAGAACGTGCGCCACTAAGTGCTGAATTACTATCAAACGGTGTTCATATTGCAACAGGTACTTATGAGCTAGGCCTTGGTTATCATATTGAAGACGGCGAAATTCATTTTGAGCCAGAAGATATCGAGCAAGAAACTGCAACGAACTTTGACTTAAGTTTCCGCCGCTTTATTGGTGACTTTGGTTACACAGTTAACTTCTTCTATAACGACATTGAAAACTATTACTACCAGCAAAATACCGGTTTAGTTTTTGATGAAGAGCATGGCTTAGAATCAGCAGCTGATGCAGGTGAAGATGCAATGGCGGTTTACCAATTCACAAGTAAAGATGCGAAATTATACGGTATTGAATTTGACGTACACTATCAAGTGACGCCAAGTGCGCTAGTTAAAGTGTTTGGTGATTCAACAACGGCTAAGCTAAAAGATGATGAAGGTTACTTACCTCGTATCCCTGCTAATAAACTGGGTTCTGAATTACAGTACACAGTGTCTGATTGGAAGTTTAGCCTAACCGGTACTCATTATTTTGAGCAGTCTGACATTACTGCTTACGAGACAAAAACTGACGGTTATACCCTGTTTGATGCATCAGCTAACTACCAACTTGACTTAGGTCCTGTTGATACACAGCTTTACATTAATGTTGACAACTTAACCGATGAACTTGGTTTCGTACACAGCTCATTCATTAAAGAAAAAGCGCCACTACCTGGTCGTAATTTCAGCTTGGGTATTCGCGGTTATTTCTAATCGCTTTTAATGGTGATAAAAAAACCCTTTCACTTTTAAAGTGAAAGGGTTTTTTATTAAGCTTAGAAACTAAATAAAATTAGCTATTAGCCCTTTTGTTCAATCTTAGCCCATGAATCACGAAGACCCACAGTTTGATTGAATACTAATGTTTCTGCTTTGCTATCACGACAGAAGTAACCTGTACGCTCAAACTGGAAGCCCTGCTCTGCTTGTGCATTTGCCAGTGACGGCTCAACTTTCGCATTTTCAAGAACCACAAGTGATTCAGGGTTTAGTGTTGCGTTAAAGTCTTCTGCTGCAGCTGGGTTTGGTACATTAAATAAACGGTCGTATAAACGAACTTCAGCTGTGATAGATTCACTTGCTGATACCCAGTGAATAACACCTTTAACCTTACGGCCATCACTTGGATTTTTACCCAGAGTTTCAGGATCGTAAGAGCAGAAAATAGTCGTAATTTCGCCGTTTTCGTCTTTTTCAACGCGCTCAGCTTTAATTACATACGCACCACGTAAACGTACTTCTTTATCAAGAACTAAACGCTTAAACTTATTGTTTGCTTCTTCACGGAAGTCTTCACGCTCGATATAAAGTTCACGAGTGAAAGGTACGTCACGGCGACCCATCTCTTCTTTATTCGGGTGATTAGCAACAGATAACGTCTCTACTTTATCTGCGTCATAGTTTTCGATAACAACCTTCACAGGATCAAGAACAGCCATTGCACGAGGTGCATGCTCATTTAGGTCTTCACGGATACAGGCTTCTAGCATACCCATTTCAACCATGTTCTCTTGTTTAGTGATACCGATACGAGAACAGAACTCACGTACTGATGCAGGTGTATAACCACGACGACGTAAACCAGCAATCGTTGGCATACGTGGGTCGTCCCAGCCTTCAACATGTCCATTTACCACTAAGTCGTTTAATTTACGCTTAGACATAATGGTGTACTCAAGATTTAATCGTGAGAACTCGATTTGTTGCGGATGACACTCAAGGCTGATGTTATCTAATACCCAATCGTATAAGCGACGGTTATCTTGGAACTCAAGCGTACATAATGAATGTGTAATACCTTCTAGCGCATCTGAAATACAGTGTGTGAAGTCGTACATTGGGTAAATGCACCACTTGTCACCTGTTTGGTGGTGATGAGCAAAACGAACACGGTAAATAATCGGATCACGCAGTACCATGAATGAGCTTGCCATATCGATTTTAGCACGCAGTACACACTCACCTTCTTTGAATTCACCATTACGCATTTTTTCAAATAGCGCTAGGTTTTCTTCAACTGGCGTATCACGATATGGGCTATTTTTACCTGGCTCTTTTAAAGTACCACGGTATTCACGGGCTTGATCTGGCGATAAGAAACACACATACGCTAGGCCTTTTTCGATAAGCTCAACAGCATAGCCGTATAAGGCATCGAAATAGTTAGATGAATACTTAATTTCACCATCCCACTGGAAACCTAACCACTGCACATCTTCTTTAATCGAATTTACGTAGTTGATGTCTTCTTTTTCTGGGTTCGTATCATCAAAACGTAAGTTACAAAGACCTTGATAATCTTGGGCGATACCAAAATTCAAACAAATAGACTTTGCATGACCAATGTGTAAAAAACCGTTTGGTTCTGGTGGAAAACGCGTGTGTGTAGTCGCATGCTTACCGCTTGCTAGATCTTCGTCGATACGCGTTCTAATAAAGTTACTTGGGCGATTCTCAATTTCCGCCATAGGAGCATAATCCTCTGAATATTGCATGGTGACAAAACTAATGCATTATTACAAAAACAAACCCTAACATACAGTGGTTGCATCATGTTTATTGAAGATATTACGTCGATTGTTAAATACATAGTTCACAGACTCGACAAAATCGGTAAAAAAATTGTTCTAACGCAATAAAATGATCATTGACTAGCGATATAGTGCCGTCAGTTTCACTACCAATAAGGAAAAAAGATGGCTTCGCTCAATCAACATCGAGTCTATATTCCAAGCTCAGCACGTGCAAACCAGTATGTGTTAGTTGAATTTAAACCTACTGATGAGTTTTTTGCCCAGTTCACCAATGTGAGCTGTGCTTATAAGCGTCTTGCAAGGGAGTTATTTGCACTATGTGATGAGTATGAATTACATAATGTACACCTAATCGCCAACGATAAACTGCCAGTGGTTCGTTACCATGATGAGGCATATAGCTTAGAAACCGCTAAGCAAATTTTGTTTTTCTATAACCCACAATACCATGAAGCACATAATGTATTTGCTGATGGTGAGCAAAAATGCAAAAAAATTCGTTTATTATTCTTAGCGACCGGTGAAGATATTCGCGCTCATGCGGCTAGTTTTCATCATAATGTGCAAAGAGTGATCAACTCACTACAAGAAAAACTACTAAGCGGCCAACCACCTCTTAAAATTCGTGACCACCAACATCTAACTTATGATTTATTTGCTAAAGCAAAAGGTCACAAAGAAAGCTATGGCTATAAATTACGTAGCTTGTATCCACGTTACCAGTCTCGCCAATGTCATTTACCAAATGAACACAGTGAGATGACATACGCTGGGTTTTCGATTCCAGTAACTCGCGCCATTAAAACGCAATTCCAGCATATGTTGAACGAAGAAAATTATACGCAGTTTTATCAATATATCTTTGATGCATTCAAACGAGCATGTGATAAACGCGGATTAACACTCGGCGCTTTTATCGCTAACGGTACCCGCCCTATTGTTCGTAATAGCAATATTGATAACGCACAAAGTAACAGCGAACTGCAAAAACTAACCTTTGATTGCAGCTCTGAGCAGGTGCAATTACAACAGTATTGGGATGCAGATCAACTTGTGGATTCGCTACATTTTGTGATTGCCGCAGCTGATAAAGACAAGCATGACATTGGTTATGGTAAGTTTATGAATCAAGTGCAAAGTGCGATAAATGAAGTTACCGACGAGCTGGCATTTAATCCAACTCGCCAAGATTTACGCGTGCGTTTTTATCAGCACATTAACTATCAATATTAAGAGTATACCCAAGCCCCCTCAAGATGCAGAATTCAGCGTTTCACAGGTGCTTAATATCAAGGCGTTACTTTGCAAGAATGGCAGTCCCTTTTAAGAAGTAACAACGATGAGAGTAAGTGCCTGTGAAGCGCCCAAAGGGTTGGTTTAAAAGCAATTTATACTGCGTTATTGATTTTAACAATAGAACCACTATTACTTGCAATCAATGCCTTGCCTAAATTGCTTTTAATTCCAACTGAAACTCGCACCCTGAGGATGTTTGGGTATATAAGAGGTGACGCATGCGTCACCTCTTATTACCTAGCTTAGTTAAATCTAGCCGCAATACTTTAGAGCGGCGTTCATGGTTATAAAGCGCTTTTTTCTTCGCAGGTAGTTCATCAACTGTCACTATTTCAAAGCTTTGCTCTAAAAACCAGTGAATGCTACGTGTAGTGAGTGCAAATAAATGCGAATAACCCGCACGTTTAGCCTTATTAATAATAAACCTCAGTAGATAACTGCCGCGATCGGCATCTCGGTACTGAGGGTGAACAGCCAAACTTGCAAACTCCCCTACTTGTTCATCAGCAAACGGATACAAAGCCGCACACGCTATAATAAGACCATCACGCTCAATAACCGTAAATTGTTCAATTTCGATTTCTAGCTGTTCACGAGAACGGCGCACCAAATAGCCTTGCTGTTCAAGGGGTCTTATAAGGTTAATGATTCCGGTAATATCAGCAATACTTGCACTTCGTAATTGCTCAGAGCTTTGTGGTGCGATTTGTGTACCAATACCATCTAAAGAGAACAGCTCTTGTAATAAGGCGCCATCTTCTTTGTAACTAACAAGATGGCAACGATGTACGCCACCTCGACAAGCATCAATTGCAGCTTGTAAGAATACGGTTGCGCTTACACATGAGTCAGGTTGCTTGCGATAGTTTACTAGTAGCTGCTCAGCTTCATTTGGCATTAGCTCTGCAATCGCCTCACCATTTTCATCCAAAATACCGGCTTCTTTACAAAAGCCAAGCATTTTATCGGCGCGTAGTTTGAGAGCTACTTGCGTAGCAATTTCTTCAGCAGTTAAGTTAAAACTTTCACCTGTGACAGATGCCGCTATTGGCCCAAGCAGAACAATTCCGTTGTTATCTAACTGGTGGCGAATACCCGCAACATCGATACGTCTCACTCTACCTGAATGATGATAGTCCACACCTTCATCAACACCTAAAGGCTGAGCAATAACAAAATTACCAGTCACCACATTTAAAAATGAGCCCGACATAGGTGTACTACTTAAAGACGTAGATAAACGCGCTGTTATATCGAACTGCATCGCACCCGCTACTTTTTTGATCACATCAAATGTTGCGTTATCAGTTACCCGTATCTCATTATGAAACTGACTAGTTATGCCAACTTGTTCAAGCGCTGCGTTAAACTGTGGGCGAGCACCAAACACTAAAACAATCTTAATACCAAGACTAGTTAATAGCGCGACATCGTTGATGATGCTGCGACAACCAGACTGATCGATCGCCTCTCCGCCAAGCATAACAACGAATGTTTTACCGCGGTGAGCATTAACGTATGGGGTTGACTGGCGAAATCCATCTACCAATTCTGTGGTACGCACGTAATATTTACCTTATTAAAGTCGAATGTTTTAATAAAAACAGATATACAAGCCACAAGTGTAGAGAATTTATATTCACAAATAAAGCATTATTATTCTTAATTTGTGATTGGAATTTTCTTGTAGGGAACAAAAAAGTGATAGATACAAAAAAGGCCCGCAAAAGCGAGCCTTTTTAAGAGATTAAAACTGATTACCAGCCTGTTTTCTCTTTAAGTGCAGCACCGATGTCAGCTAGTGAACGTACAGTTTTTACGCCAGCAGCTTCTAATGCAGCAAATTTCTCATCAGCAGTACCTTTACCGCCTGCGATGATTGCACCAGCGTGACCCATACGCTTACCTGGAGGTGCAGTAACACCCGCAATGTAAGAAACAACTGGTTTAGTCACGTTGTGCTTGATGTATTCTGCAGCTTCTTCTTCTGCAGTACCACCGATTTCACCGATCATAACGATAGCTTCAGTTTGCTCGTCTTTTTCGAACATTTCTAAAACGTCGATGAAGTTAGTGCCAGGGATTGGGTCACCACCGATACCAACACATGTTGATTGGCCGAAACCAGCGTCAGTAGTTTGCTTAACCGCTTCGTAAGTAAGAGTACCAGAACGTGATACGATACCAACTTTACCAGGCTTGTGGATGTGACCAGGCATGATACCGATCTTAGTTTCACCCGGAGTGATAACACCTGGGCAGTTAGGACCGATCATACGAACACCAGTTTGATCAAGCTTAACTTTAACGTCAACCATGTCTAGTGTTGGGATACCTTCAGTGATACAAACGATTAGCTCGATGCCAGCATCGATAGCTTCTAAGATTGCATCTTTACAGAAAGGTGCTGGTACGTAGATAACTGATGCAGTTGCGCCAGTTGCTTCAACAGCGTCACGTACAGTGTTGAATACTGGAAGACCAAGGTGCGTTTGACCGCCTTTACCTGGGCTTACACCACCAACCATTTGTGTACCGTACTCAAGCGCTTGCTCAGAGTGGAAAGTACCTTGGCCACCTGTGAAACCTTGACAGATAACTTTTGTATCTTTATTGATTAATACAGACATTATTTGCCCTCCGCAGCAGCAACAACTTTTTCAGCTGCGTCTGTTAGTGATTCAGCAGCGATGATGTTAAGGTCAGACTTAGCTAGTACTTCACGACCAAGTTCAGCGTTAGTACCTTCTAAACGTACAACTACAGGAACGTTAACACCTACTTCTTTAACTGCGCCGATGATACCTTCTGCGATCATGTCACAACGTACGATACCACCAAAGATGTTAACTAAAACAGCTTTAACGTTGTCGTCAGATAAGATGATCTTGAATGCTTCAGATACACGCTCTTTAGTTGCACCGCCACCAACATCTAGGAAGTTAGCTGGCTTGCCACCGTGTAGGTTTACGATGTCCATAGTACCCATTGCTAGGCCTGCACCGTTAACCATACAACCAACGTTACCGTCTAGTGCAACGTAGTTAAGCTCGAAGCTTGCAGCGTGAGCTTCACGCGCATCTTCTTGTGAAGGATCGTGCATTTCACGGATTTTAGGTTGACGGTAAAGCGCGTTACCATCTACACCGATTTTACCGTCTAGACAGTGAAGGTTACCTTCGTCTGTGATTACTAGCGGGTTGATTTCTAATAGAGCGAAATCGAAATCGTTGAACATGTTAGCAAGACCCATGAAGATCTTAACGAACTGTTTCATTTGAGTAGGGTTTAAACCTAGTTTGAAGCCTAACTCACGAGCTTGGTAAGCTTGAGGACCAACTAGTGGATCGATCTCAGCTTTGTGAATTAGTTCTGGAGTTTCTTCTGCAACTTGCTCGATTTCAACACCACCTTCAGTAGATGCCATGAAAACA
This sequence comes from Pseudoalteromonas sp. BZA4, assembly GCF_040104395.1. Lineage (NCBI taxonomy): Bacteria > Pseudomonadati > Pseudomonadota > Gammaproteobacteria > Alteromonadales > Pseudoalteromonadaceae > Pseudoalteromonas > Pseudoalteromonas sp. BZA4. Next base: position 213,035 of record NZ_JBECOT010000001.1, on the reverse strand, counting down.
ACTTTACGAGAAGCACGATCTACTACAGCGCCAAGGTATAATTCGTTAGCGATGTCAGTGCAGCTTTCAACAAGAATTTTTGATACTGGCTGACCATTTTCGTCTGTTTGGTAAGTAACTAAGTTTTTACCTAACCAGTTCGCAGCGAACTCTTTAACTTCGTCAGTTGTTTTAACTAGCTTAACACCGCCAGCTTTACCACGGCCACCTGCGTGAACCTGTGTTTTAACAACCCACATATCACCGCCGATTTTCTCAGCAGCTGCTGCAGCTTCTTCAGGTGTATCGCAAGCGAAACCTTGAGAAACTGGTAAACCATATTCGGCAAAAAGTTGTTTTGCCTGATACTCATGCAAATTCATGATGCTTTATCCAATTTTTTATACTAAAAGAGCTGAATATTTATGCAAAATAAACAGCTATCCCAAATTGCGCACTTAGTATAAATCCCAAGGCTCCACATGAAAACCCCAGTTAGACCAAAGGCGCAAAAAAAAAGCTGTGAACGAGGTTCACAGCTTAGTTTTCATACAACCAGATTAAACATCTAGTAGTAAACGAGTCGGATCTTCAAGTAACTCTTTAATTGTTACTAAGAAACCTACTGATTCTTTACCATCGATTTGGCGGTGATCATAAGATAACGCTAAGTACATCATTGGTAAGATTTCAACTTTACCATTTACAGCCATAGGACGCTCTTGGATTTTGTGCATACCTAAAATTGAAGACTGTGGTAAGTTGATGATTGGTGTAGATAGTAATGAACCGAATACACCACCGTTAGTGATAGTGAAGTTACCACCTGTCATATCATCAAGTGATAATTTACCGTCACGACCTTTAAGCGCTAGCTCACGGATACCTTTTTCGATTTCAGCAACTGATAGCTTGTCACAGTCTTTAAGAACTGGAGTAACAAGACCACGTGGTGTAGAAACCGCGATGCTGATGTCGAAGTAGTTGTGATAAACAATATCATCACCGTCGATAGACGCATTTACTTCAGGGAAACGCTTAAGTGCTTCAGTAACTGCTTTCACGTAGAAAGACATGAAGCCTAAACGGATACCGTGACGCTTTTCGAATACTTCTTGGTACTGCTTACGAAGGTCCATGATTGGCTTCATGTTAACTTCGTTGAAAGTCGTTAACATTGCCGTTGAGTTTTTCGCTTCAAGAAGACGATTAGCGATTGTTTTACGTAAACGAGTCATAGGAACACGTTTTTGTGTACGGTCACCCATAGGTGCTGCTGGCGCTGATACTTCTGCTTTAGGCGCTGCTGCCGGTGCTTTTAAGAATGTATCAACATCTTCTTTAGTTACACGGCCATTTTTGCCAGTACCTTTAATTTTTGATGCATCAAGGCCTTTCTCAGCGATTAAACGACGAACTGACGGCGTTAACACGTCAGAGCTGTCATTTGATTCGCTTGCTGGTGCTGCTTCAGCTTTAGGAGCTGCTGCTGCCGGTGCTGCACCCGCTTTAACTGTACCAATAACTTGCTCACCAAGTACTGTTTCGCCTTCAGCGTGAATGTGCTCACCCATGATACCGTCTTCTTGAGCAACAACTTCAAGAACAACTTTATCAGTTTCGATGTCAACAAGGTTTTGGTCGCGTGTTACCGCTTCACCTGGTTGAACGTGCCAAGTAGCAATTGTCGCGTCTGCGACTGATTCTGGAAGTACAGGTACTTTAATGTCCACTTCTTTACCTTCTGATGCTGGTGCTGATTGCGCCGCTGGCGCGTCTTCTGATTTAGCTGGTGCTGATTCGTCACTTGCTGGTGCAGCATCTGCATCACCAAGTAATGCAATTACTTGTTCGCCAAGTACCGTTGCACCTTCTTCTTGTGAAATTTCAGTGATTACACCGTCATTTGGTGCAACAACTTCTAAAACAACTTTATCTGTTTCGATATCTACTAAGTTTTGGTCGCGGCTTACTTTGTCGCCAACACTTACGTGCCATGTTGCAACAGTAGCATCAGCAACCGACTCAGGAAGTACAGGAACTTTAATTTCTGTGCTCATTGCTTATCCTTTCTTTTCAATAGTAAGCGCATCTGCAACGAGCGCTTGTTGTTCTTTATTATGCACTGACATGTAACCACACGCTGGTGATGCTGATGCTTTACGACCTGCGTAAGTTAATTTAGCACCGGCTGGGATTGCATCAACAAAGTGGTGTTGAGAACAATACCATGCACCTTGGTTTTGTGGCTCTTCTTGACACCAAACAAAATCTTTAACGTGTTGGTAACGCTGCATGATTGTATCCATCTCAGCGTGTGGGAATGGATATAATTGTTCTACACGAACAATAGCAATGTTATTTAATTCTTGCTTACGACGCTCTTGTAGTAGCTCGTAGTAAACTTTACCGCTACAGAATACAACGCGTTCTACTTTCTCTGCAGCAATATCATCGATTTCATCGATCATATTGTGGAATACACCTTCAGATAACTCTTCAAGTGTAGATGTTGCCAACGGGTGACGAAGTAGCGACTTAGGCGTCATAACAATCAATGGACGACGAAGTGGACGTACTGATTGACGACGAAGCATTGCATAAACTTGCGCAGGTGTTGAAGGAACACATACTTGCATGTTGTGATCAGCACACAACTGTAAGAAACGCTCTAAACGTGCCGAGCTATGCTCAGGACCTTGACCTTCATAACCGTGTGGAAGTAAACATGTAAGACCACATAAACGGCCCCACTTCTGCTCACCTGAACTTAAGAATTGGTCAAATACAACTTGTGCACCGTTAGCGAAGTCACCAAATTGTGCTTCCCACATTACAAGTGACGTAGGTTCAGCTGTTGCGTAACCATATTCAAATGCAAGTACCGCTTCTTCAGAAAGAACTGAGTCATACACTTCAAATGCGCCTTGCTTTTCGCTGATATTTTGCAGCGGCAAGTATGTTGATGCATCTTTTTGGTTATGAACAACAGCATGACGGTGGAAGAATGTACCACGGCCTGAATCTTGACCTGTTAAACGGATATCTGTACCTGCATCAACAAGGGTTGCATAAGCAAGTGTTTCAGCCATACCCCAGTCAAGTGGTTTTTCACCTGTCGCCATTAGCTTACGGTCGTCGTAGATTTTCTTAACGCGCGACTGTGCTTTGTGACTTTCTGGGAAGCTTGCTACTTTTTCGCCAAGCTCTTTTAACTTCTCAACCGATACTGTTGCATCGTACTCAACATCCCAATCGTGACCAACAAACTTAGCCCAATCAGAAGAGTGCGATGTTTCTAGTTGAATTTCTTCAACAACACAGTTGCCTTTGTCTAAACCGTTACGGTAATCATCAGCAAGTGCTTTTACTTCATTTTCTGAGAATGAACCTTCAGCAACTAATTGGTCTGCGTAAATTAGACGAGGTACTGGATGCTTTTTGATCTTTTGGTACATAAGTGGTTGAGTCGCGTTCGGCTCATCCGCTTCGTTATGACCATGACGGCGATAACATACTAAATCAATCACTACATCACGTTTAAACTGGTTTCTGAAATCAAGTGCGATTTGAGTAACAAATGCAACCGCTTCAGGGTCGTCAGAGTTAACGTGGAAAATTGGTGCCTGAACCATTTTCGCAATATCAGTACAGTATGGTGTAGAACGTACATCAGACTGTTTAGACGTTGTAAAACCAACTTGGTTATTGACAACGATACGGATACTACCACCACAACTAAATGCATTAGTTTGCGATAAGTTAAATGTTTCTTGTACAACACCTTGACCTGCGATTGCAGAGTCACCGTGAATAGTAATTGGTAATGCTTTAATACCTGACTTATCACCTAGACGGTCTAGACGAGCACGTACCGACCCCATAACCACTGGGTTAACGATTTCTAAGTGAGACGGGTTAAATGCAAGTGCCATGTGCACGTTGCCACCGTTAGTTGCAAAGTCAGATGAATAACCCATGTGATATTTAACATCACCTGAGCCTAATGTGTCTTTGTGTTTACCAGCGAACTCATCGAATAATTCTGATGGGTTTTTACCTAAAACGTTCACTAGTACGTTCAAGCGACCGCGGTGAGCCATACCAATAACAGCTTCTTTTTGTCCGCTTTCACCTGCACGATGAATTAGTTCTTTAAGCATTGGTACTAATGCGTCACCACCTTCAAGTGAGAAACGTTTTGCACCAGGGAACTTAGCCCCTAAATATTTTTCAAGGCCATCTGCAGCTGTTAATCCTTTAAGGATACGTAGCTTTTCTTCTTTAGAGAACGTTGGACGTGATTGCACTGATTCTAAACGTTGTTGTAACCAACGTTTTTCTTCAGTTGAAGTGATGTGCATATACTCAGCACCTACCGACCCACAGTAAGTCGTTTTGAGTGCTTGATATAGCTCACCTAATGGCATGGTTTCGCGACCGACAGCAAACGAACCCACATTGAATTCACGGTCAAAATCAGCTTCAGATAAATCGTGGTACTCTAATTCTAGATCACGAACACGTTCGCGTTGCCAAATACCTAATGGATCTAGGTTGGCATTTTGGTGACCACGGAAACGGAAAGCATTAATAAGTTGTAGCACTTTGACCTGTTTAGGATCGCCAGAGCCACCCTCTGCTACCACTACTTCTCTATGCTTGTTTTTAGCAAGCTGTGCAAATTGTGAACGAACTTCAGAATGTTTAACGTCAACATCCACACCATCAACTTTTGGTAATTGTTCGAACACTTCTCGCCATTCTTCTGGCACAGAAGTCGCATCATCTAAGTACGCTTCATAAAGCTCTTCTACGTAAGCAACGTTACCGCCGTTTAAGTGAGAAGATTCTAGCCATGCCTTCATCACACCTTCGTGCATTTATAAGCCCTTTTCTTTAGCGCAGAAATTAATTGTTGTAAAAACAAGGTGGTTAATCACTTAACCACCTTACATATTCAAGCTTTAAACAGCGCGGTTTAAAAGCATTGATTTGATTTGTCCAATTGCTTTGGTCGGGTTAAGACCTTTTGGACACACGCTAACACAGTTCATGATACTGTGACAACGGAACACGCTGAACGCATCGTCAAGGTCAGCAAGACGCTCTTCAGTAGCTGTATCGCGGCTATCAGCCAAGAAACGATACGCATGAAGAAGACCCGCAGGACCGATGAACTTGTCTGGATTCCACCAGAACGAAGGACACGATGTTGAACAACATGCACATAAGATACACTCATATAAGCCATCTAACTTATCACGTTCTTCGATTGACTGAAGACGCTCACCCGCCGCAGGCGTGTCGTTGATTAGGTAAGGCTTAACTTTTTCGTATTGAGTGTAGAACTGACTCATGTCAATAACAAGGTCACGTACCACAGGTAAACCTGGTAAAGGACGAATTACGATTTTACCTTTGCCACCTTTTAGTAGCGTTGATAAAGGAGTAATACACGCTAAACCGTTTTTACCATTCATGTTGATACCGTCAGAACCACACACACCTTCACGGCATGAACGACGGAATGATAATGTTGGATCTTGCTCTTTTAATTGCATAAGCGCATCCAATACCATCATATCTTGGCCTTCTTGCGTTTCTAGCGAGAAGTCCTGCATACGTGGTGCATTATCAACATCTGGATTGTAACGATAAACCGAAAATTGTACTTGTGCCATCGTCTCGCTCCTAGTATGTACGTGCTTTAGGTGGGAAAGCTTCACGCAGTTTCGGCGCGTAGTTTACTTCACGTTTTGTCATTTCATCTGTAACTGGGTTATAGATAGAGTGACATAGCCAGTTATCGTCATCACGATCTGGGAAGTCAAAACGAGAGTGTGCACCACGGCTTTCTGTACGGAAGTTTGCAGCTACTGCTGTTGAGTATGCTGTTTCCATCAAGTTATCAAGCTCTAGACATTCGATACGTGCAGTGTTGAACTCAGTCGACTTGTCGTCAAGACGAGCGTACTGAAGACGTTCACGAATTTCTTTAAGCTCTTTAAGGCCTGTTGCCATTGCATCACCTTCACGGAATACCGAGAAGTTAAGTTGCATACACATTTGTAGGTCTTTCTTGATTTGTACTGGGTCTTCACCTTGGCCAGCTTTAGAGTTTTCCCAACGGTTAAAGCGTGCAAGTGATGCTTCAAGGTCTGAATCAGACGCATCTTTACCTGCTTCAACACCGTTAAGGTACTTACCTAAGAAGTTACCAGCTGCGCGGCCGAATACAACTAAGTCAAGTAGTGAGTTACCACCTAGGCGGTTAGCACCGTGTACAGATACACATGCAATCTCACCAACAGCGAATAAACCTTCAACTACTTTCTCTTGGCCGTTTGCATCAATTTGTAATGCTTGACCATTTACGTTAGTTGGAACACCACCCATCATGTAGTGACATGTTGGGATAACTGGAATTGGTTCTTTAGCTGGATCAACGTGTGCGAATGTTTTCGCAAGGTCACATACGCCTGGAAGACGTAAGTTAAGTGTTTCTTCACCTAAGTGGTCAAGCTTAAGCTTGATGTGAGGACCGTAAGGACCATCGCAACCACGACCTTCACGGATCTCAGTCATCATTGAACGAGCAACAACGTCACGAGACGCTAAGTCTTTTGCATTTGGTGCGTAACGTTCCATGAAGCGTTCGCCGTCTTTATTAAGAAGGTAACCACCTTCACCACGACAACCTTCAGTTACAAGTACACCGGCACCGGCGATACCTGTTGGGTGGAACTGCCACATTTCCATATCTTGCATTGCAACACCAGCACGTGTAGCCATACCAACACCGTCACCAGTATTGATGTGTGCATTCGTTGTAGATGCGTAGATACGGCCTGCACCACCTGTTGCTAAAACAACAGCTTTTGATTTGAAGTAAACAACTTCGCCAGACTCGATGTCGATTGCTGTACAACCAACAACGTGACCGTCGCTGTTTTTAACTAAATCTAGTGCGTACCACTCAGAGAATACGTTAGTTTTGTTTTTAACGTTCTGTTGGTATAAACAGTGTAATAGCGCGTGACCAGTACGGTCAGCTGCTGCTGCAGTACGTGCAGCCTGTTCACCACCAAAGTTTTTCGACTGACCGCCGAAAGGACGTTGGTAAACACGGCCATTTTCAAAACGAGAAAATGGTAAACCCATGTTTTCTAATTCAGTAATAGCTTCTGGGCCTGTTTTACACATATATTCGATAGCGTCTTGGTCACCGATGAAATCGGAACCTTTAACAGTATCGTACATGTGCCATTCCCAGTTATCTTCATGTGAGTTACCCAGAGCAACCGTAATACCACCCTGTGCAGACACAGTGTGAGAACGTGTAGGGAAAACTTTTGAGATAAGTGCACAGGTTTTGCCTGATTCAGTGATAGCTAGTGCTGCGCGCATACCAGCACCACCTGCACCAATCACTACAGCGTCAAATTCACGAACAGAATAATTCACTTAAACACCCCATAAAACGATTAGACCAATTGCTACGTAAGCAACAGCCATAAGGTTTAATACAAAGCCTAAAACAGCACGTAATTTAGCGCATTTAACATAGTCAGTAAGAACTTGCCAAAGGCCGATACGGGTGTGAACCATAATGCAAACTAGGGTAATTAAGGTAAACCCTTTCATTGCTAGGTTAGAGAATAGGCCTTGCCAGGCTTCGAAAGTGACTTCTGGCGTACATAAAAAATAGCCGATAATAAAAATCGCGTAAGCGCTGATTATTAATGCTGTTGCACGTAGTGATACGAAATCTTGTACACCATCACGTTTAAGAGTTGCTTGATTTAAAACCATATCCACACTCCTGCTAGAATTGCAGCTACAACACCTAAAGCTAATGCAACTTTAGCGCTGAAGTTACCTGATTCAAGTTCTTCCCAGTGACCCATGTCCATAATGATATGACGGATACCACCGATTAAGTGATACGCCAATACAGAAATGGTGCCCCATGCTATGAATTTGGCAATGAATCCGCTGAACAGACCCTTGACGAATTCAAAACCTTCTGCAGAAGAAAGAGACTCAGACCAAGCCCAAATGACAAACGTTAAAGCAAAAAATAATGCAACACCGGTGACGCGGTGAAAAATTGATGCTTTAGCCGTTGCCGGCATAGATATAGTTGTTAGATCTAGATTTACAGGTCTTTGCTTTTTCACAGTTACTTGCCCATCTTGCCCACTAAGGAGCTCATCTACTTGTTTTTCTAAAACCCATCAAAATGAATTTCGATGGAACTATCTAAGTAAACCGTGTTGATACACAAAAAGTTCACACTTATGCAAAACTCAAATGTAAAAATAAAGTTTACCTACAGACAATACGGTATAAAACCTTGGATAGTATATATAGCCAAAGGTCTTTTTACAATTCTTGTTTAGTAAGAGACGTTTGCGAATTAGCCAATAGTATAATATTTAATCCTGACAGAATATTTATTATCCATTTGTGCATAATGTTTATAAAAATTGACTTTATACCCCTCTTTCACGTTAAAATGAAAAGAATGTGCTTAAACAGATTCAGAACATAACAATCAGAGTTGTTATCTTAATAGGAGATAAATAGATGGCGGATAAGAAAGCCACGGTCCATATTGATGGTCTTGATCCAATCGAACTTCCAATTTACCAAGGCACTGCTGGCCAAGACGTAATCGACGTACGTACGTTAGGTTCACACGGTCACTTCACTTACGACCCAGGTTTCATGTCGACCGGTTCTTGTGAATCTTCAATCACTTACATCGATGGCGGCAAAGGTGTTTTATTACACCGTGGTTACCCAATCGAGCAATTAGCTGATGAATCAAACTACATCGAGCTTTGCTACTTACTATTAAACGGCGAATTACCGACTAAAGAACAATACGAAGCGTTTGCTCAAGAAATCACGCACAACACAATGCTTGATACTAAAATCGCAAACTTCTTCCAAGGTTTCCGCTTTGACGCTCACCCAATGGCAATGCTGTGTGGTGTTGTAGGTGCTCTTTCTTCTTTCTACCACGAAGATTTAGACATCACTGACGCAACACAACGTAAAACAAGCGCAATCAAGCTAGTTGCTAAATTACCAACTATCGCTGCGATGGCTTACAAATACAATGTAGGTCAACCGTTTGTTTACCCGCGTAACGACTTAAGCTTCGCTGAAAACTTCTTACACATGATGTTCTCAGTACCAGCTGAAGAATACAAAGTAAGCCCTGTTCTTGCTAAAGCAATGGACAAAATCTTCATGCTTCACGCTGACCACGAGCAAAACGCATCAACGTCAACTGTTCGTCTAGCTGGTTCTTCAGGTGCTAACCCTTACGCATGTATCGCGGCTGGTATCGCATCTTTATGGGGCCCTGCGCACGGTGGTGCTAACGAAGCATGTCTTAACATGTTAGAAGAAATCGGCTCTGTTGACCGTATCGACGAGTACGTTGCTAAAGCAAAAGATAAGTCTGATCCTTTCCGTCTTATGGGCTTTGGTCACCGTGTATACAAAAACTTCGACCCACGTGCGACAGTAATGCGTCAAACATGTCACGAAGTACTTGCTGAGCTAAACATTCAAGATCCACTTCTTGATATCGCTATGAAGCTTGAGCAAATTGCACTTGAAGACCCATACTTCGTTGAGAAGAAACTTTACCCTAACGTGGATTTCTACTCAGGTATCATCTTAAAAGCAATCGGTATTCCAACAAGCATGTTCACTGTAATCTTTGCAATGTCACGTACTGTTGGTTGGATCTCTCACTGGGATGAGATGCTTTCTCAACCTGGTCACAAGATCAGCCGTCCTCGTCAGTTATACACTGGTGAAACTTCACGCGATTACGTACCAACAGACAAGCGTTAATACGAATTTGCGTTTAAAAAAGGCCGCTATGCGGCCTTTTTTGTTGCCCTGCACTTGTCTATTTGTGCAAAGTAATTAAAATCGTCGCATTCTTGTAGCTTAAGGCCTTTCATGTTCGATATCACAAAAATACGTGCTGACTTTCCCATACTGAATGAAACAGTCAATGAGCAGCCTTTGGTGTATTTAGACTCAGCAGCTACCTCGCAAAAGCCACAGGCAGTTATTAATGCTCTTAGCCGTTTTTATAGCCACGAGAACGCTAATGTGCACCGCGGCCGCCATACACTCAGTGAAAACGCGACACGCCAATATGAACATACCCGAACGCTACTTGCAGATTATTTTTCTGTAAAAAATAATGAGATAGTGTGGACCAAAGGGGCAACCGAATCGATTAATTTAATCGCAAATGGTCTGGCTTCGAGGCTTAATCCTGGCGATAAAATCGCCCTATCTGCTATTGAACACCACGCCAACATCGTCCCTTGGCAACAGCTAGCTCAGCGTACCGGTGCAGAAGTCATTATTTTGCCGATAGAAAATGATTTAACTATTAATAGCGTGCACTGTAGTGAATTTATCAAGCAACAAAAGCCTAAAATAGTCGCTATTACCCATGCATCAAATACCCTTGGGAATATCACTGATTTAGCGCCAATCATTAGCGCATGTAAAGCCATTAATGCTATTTCTGTTATTGATGGTGCGCAGGCAGCGATGCATTTACGCCCTAATTTACAAGAAATCTCCTGTGATTTTTACGTATTTTCTGCCCATAAAATGCTCGGGCCGACAGGTTTAGGAGGCCTATATGGCCGATTTGAGCTGTTAAATTCGCTCGATGTATATCAAACCGGTGGCGAAATGATCGAAACAGTGAACCTAACACACAGCACTTTTCGTGATGCGCCGGGTAAATTTGAAGCAGGAACACCGAATATTGCAGGTGTCATTGCCTTTAGTGAGGCAATAAATTATTTAATATCGTTAGATTTTCAGCAAATGCGTCAACATGAGCATACAGTTTTTGACTATGCGATAAAACAATTATCAGCTATTGATGGTATTAATATCTATTCAAACCAAACAGATAACATCGGTAACATTAGTTTTAATTATCGCGATGAACATCCGTTTGATTTAGCCACCCTACTTGATGGATTTGGCGTTGCCGTGCGTAGTGGCCATCATTGTACACAACCTATAATGAGCCATTTAGGTATACCTGGGACTGTACGAGCAAGTTTTGCGTTATATAACAATAAAGCTGATGTAGACGCCTTTATCAGTGCTGTTAAAAGTAGTATTGAGTTATTAGATTAATTTTGGATAAGTTATGAATTCAGCGTTTGAAGCCGTTAGTAAAAACATTGAAACAGCTGCAGGCTGGCAGCAAAAATATCGCCAAATAATGCTCTTAGGTAAGCAATTACCTGTTATGCCTGAAGTACTCAAAGTAGATGATGCCCTTGTTAAAGGCTGTGAAAGTAAAGTGTGGCTGTATATCGACTTTGATCATACAGAAAACAGCCTAGTTTTAGCGGGCGATTCAGATACTCGCATCGTTAAAGGACTATTGGCTTTAATTTTAGCCTTATACAATGGTCTAACACCGGAGCAAGCAACGCAAATTAATGCCTATGATGAATTTAAACGACTCGGTCTAATTAGCCATTTGAGCCCTTCTCGTGGTAATGGTATTAAAGCCATGGTTGATAAAATTCAAACCATGGCTGAACAAAAACAATAAGTTTCATAAACTACGCTGTTTTTTATCAAGGTATTTTCTAATCGCTTTGGCTGCAACAAAAAAGCCAAAGCTGCCTGTCACCATGGTTGCAGAGCCAAAACCATTATTACAGTCCATATTCATTGAACCATCTGCACCTTGTTTTGCTTGGCAAACCTCACCTTCAGAGGTTGGATATACAAGCTGCTCTGTAGAATAAACACAATCGACGTTAAATTTTCGCTTTGGATTGCTACTAAAGTTGTACTGTTTTCGCAAAATATAACGTACTTTTGCAAGCAATGGATCATGGGTTGTCTTTGCAACGTCACCAAAACTGATTTGACTAGGGTCGGTTTGCCCGCCTGCGCCTCCGGTTGTAATAACCGGTAGTTTTATGCGTTTACAGTGAGCAATAAGCGCAGCTTTTTCTTTTACAGCATCAATACAATCAATCACATAGTCAAAACCTTGAATATGCTCACGAATGTTATCTAGCGTAATGAAATCGTCAATAACATTAATTTTGATATCTGGATTTATAAGCTCACAACGTGTTTTCATGGCTTCTACTTTTGCTTCGCCTACAGTGCCAGTTAAAGCATGAATTTGACGATTAACATTGGTTGCACAAATATCATCTAAATCAATGAGGGTTAGTTGCCCTACACCCGTTCGAGCCAATGCTTCAGCAGCCCAACTACCTACGCCACCAATACCAATGACACAAAAATGTGCTTGTTGTAACCAATCAAATTGTTGATGACCATATAAACGTTTAATGCCACCAAAACGAATGTCTTGTGTTGTTTCTTTCATTTACCAATCCAACGTCCAAGGAGCTGTCCACTCTTTGAATTCGTCTGAGTTAAAAACTTCATTAAGATGAGTACCCAAAGTGTAATCACATCGATACTCTTTAAGCTGCTCTTTATAGCTAAATTGTAGTGCATAGGCATGCAAGTTTGTGCGCTCGTCTTTACTACCAGCATACGTACTATCACCTAGAATTGGAGCGCCTAAGCTTTTCATCGCGACTCTAAGCTGATGTGTCTTACCAGAGAATGGCTTTAACAAGTATGCACGAAGCCCTGGTCGAATACTTTTTGAGTAAAAGCGTGTGATAGCAGGATTCGTTTGGCTCTTTAACAGCTTAAATGCACCACGACGACTTTTCTGCATATCCCCTTTTATCCAACCTTGCTTTTTCTTAGGCTTAGCATCACTTACGGCTAGATAAAACTTATTTATTTTATGATCAGAAAATAGCGAAGTGAATTCGGCTGCTGCTTCTTTGTTACGGGCTAATATAATTAAACCTGATGTTACTTTATCTAGCCTATGAACCGGATAGAGCTTCTCATTAACAAGCTCTTCAGCAAGTACGACAAAACCAGCACATTGTTCACTATGAAAGCTCACACCTGCTGGTTTATAAAAAACAAAGAAGTCATCTTCACTGGCATGAAGATGAACATTGTTTACATCATGCATTTTTAGTTGCCAAGCACTGCAATAACGCGCGCTAAGTCTTCAGGGGTATCTACGCCTGCTTGCGGTGCACACAGAGCTTTTGCGATTTTAATTTTGTGACCATGATAAAGTACGCGAAGCTGCTCTAAAGACTCTAAAAGCTCTAATCGAGATTCTGGTAAATCGATGTAGTCCTTAATAAAGCCAGCACGATAAGCATAAATACCAATATGGCGTGCAAAATCAGCAAGATCTAGCTTATCTCGGTCATCATTCATCATCGCATCACGGTGATAAGGGATTGGCGAACGCGAAAAATACAGTGCATTGTTGTCTGCATCGTTAATGACTTTTACACAGTTGGGATTAAATATATCATCAATCTCATCAATGCTGGTGCTCAAAGTCGCCATTGGCGCATCAGAATCAGCAAGTAGCATGGCAACTTGAGATACATTTTCGCTTGCCAATAAAGGCTCATCACCTTGCACGTTGACAACAATAGTGTCACTTTCAAGTTTTAACTGTTCAACAACTTCAGCTAAACGTTCTGTGCCTGATTGGTGATCTTCTCGTGTCATCAATACATTATCAGTAAACTTCTTTACTGCATCAAACACTGTTTGATGATCAGTCGCTACATAAACTTGTGATGCACCTGATGCAACCGCTTTTTCATAAACATGTTGGATCATTGGTTTACCACAAATATCAGCAAGTGGTTTACCTGGTAAACGCGTCGATGCGTAGCGAGCTGGGATAACAACTACGAATTCCACTTATCAACCTCTTCTTGGCTTAATTCACGGGCTTCATTTTCTAAAAGCACCGGGATATCGTCTTTGATTGGGTACGCTAGTTTCGCAGCAGTACTGATAAGCTCTTGATTTTCTTTATCAAGACGTAGTTTACCTTTACACACTGGGCAAGCGATAATTTCAAGTAATTTTGTATCAAAGGCCATTGAGGATCCCTTTTTGTTTTAATAATAAATTAAGTTTTTCGATAACTGCTGCTGTTGGCTTTGCATCAACAGGTAAATAATACCAATTTGGTTTAGCAAAACTAAAGCATTTAACTGCATCTTTTTCTGTCATAAATACAGCGTCATCTGCAAAATCGCTAAAGTCATTTGCTTGGTAGGCATAATGATCACGAAAATGATGAGTTGATAGTAAGTTAATGCCTTGCTGCTCAAGACTTATTTCAAAGCGTTTGGGGTTTCCAATAGCACTGACCGCATGGCCTTTGTCTTGAACTGAATTGGCGAGTTCTGAATTACTCACGGTACGAAATGGGCTTGATGTTAAATCATAGCGGCTTTGAGCCCTGCCACCATTTTCTATGACTAAATCAACCGATTTTAAGCGCGCTTTGGTTTCACGAAGTGGACCTGCAGGCATTAATAAACCGTTACCAAATTGGCGTTCACTATCAACGATACAACATTCGATATCACGCGCCATTTTATAATGCTGCATGCCATCATCAGAAATAATGACATCGATATCATGTTGTTCTAATTTTTTTATACTCGCTTGTCGGTCAGGGCCAACCATTACAACACAACCTAGGCGGCGTTTAATAAGTACTGGTTCGTCACCCGCTTGCGCTGTCGTCGTTTGTTCAGTCACTAACAAAGGGTACGAATCAGACTGACCACCATAGCCACGGCTGATCACCGCCACTTTTAAACCTTGCTGCTGTAAGTACTCAGCAAGCCAAATAACAAATGGCGTTTTGCCGTTTCCACCCACACTAATGTTACCCACAACAATGACAGGAAGATGCGCTTTAAATGCTTTTAGTATATTAAGCTTATATAACAAAGCACGAAGCGTTGAGATAAGCCAAAAAAGCACACTGAAAGGTAACAGCAGAACGCTGAGTAAGCCTGGCTTTTTATACCAGCTTTTTTCAATAACACTCACTACTGCTCACCAAACTGCATCTTACATAACGCACTATAGGTACCGTCTTTTTCAAGTAGCTCGCCATGCGTGCCCTTTTCGATAACTTGACCATGGTCGATGACATAAATGCAATCACTGTTTTCTATTGTTGATAAACGGTGTGCTATCACAATCGATGTTTTTTCTTTCATTAAGCTATCAAGTGCTTGCTGGATCAGTTTTTCAGATTCAGTATCAAGCGCAGATGTCGCTTCATCAAGAATCAAAATAGGGGCATCTTTTAATATTGCACGAGCAATGGCTATTCGCTGACGCTGACCGCCTGATAACATAACGCCGTTTTCACCCACCATGGTATCTAAACCTTCTGGTAAGTCTTTAACAAACTCCCAAACATGGGCTTGCTTGGCAACCGCCATTAATTCCTCGTTTGTTAATTCGCGGTCAAGGCCATAGCAAATGTTATTCGTAATAGTGTCGTTAAATAAAACCACTTGCTGAGATACCAGTGCAAATTGCTTACGTAAGTCTGTCAGTTTGTAATCAGCAATGTTGACGCCATCAAGCAAAATTTCACTGTCACCTTCAAGCTCATAATAACGCGGTAATAAATTTGAGATGGTCGATTTACCTGAGCCAGAACGGCCAACCAATGCAATGCTTTCGCCTGCATTAATCGAAAGAGATAAATTCTTTAATACAGGCTCATCTTTCGTTGGGTATTTAAAGGTCACATTGTTCACTTCAATTTTCCCAGTTACTTTGTCAACGCTGTAAGTGCCAGTGTCTTTTTCTACTTCTTCATCAAGTACTAAAAAGATACTTTGCGCTGCCGAAATACCACGTTGTAAATCGCTATTAACGTTAGAAAGTTGCTTCAGTGGGCGTAATAACATCATCATTGATGAAATAAGTAATACGAAGTCACCTGAACTGATGGTATCAATCATCGACGGCAAAGACACAACCCATAAAATCACGGCCATCGCGCTTGCTGCCAAAATTTGGATAACAGAAACGCTTAACGCTTTAGTTGCATCCATTTTAATGCGCTGCTGACGATTATGATTATTAATAGCCGAGAATTGCGATATCTCTTGCTGTTGACCACCAAAGCCATGAATCACCTTGTGACCAGATAGCATTTGCTCTGAACTACGAGTTACTTGGCCCATAGCAGATTGGATTTTTTTCGAAATCATACGAAAACGTTTCGATACAAAGGCAACGATCACGGCCACCAGCGGAATAATGACTAAAAATATCAGTGATAGCTTCCAACTGGTATAAAACATATTAAATAGTAAGAAAACAACAAAGGCCCCTTCCCTTACAACAATTAACAGGGCTTTAGTAATGGCTTGTTGAACCTGCTCAGTATCAAAGGTGATTTTAGAGATTAAATCGCCATTTGAATTTTTATCATGAAAAGACACCGGCAGATGTAAAATATGTTCGAATAATTGTTGGCGCAACGTTCTTACAACTTGAGAGCCTACGTAACTTAAACAGTACGACGACATATAGTTAAACATGCCACGACCTAATACCAATGCAATTACAACAAATGGTGCATAAGTTAAAACATCAGTGTTACGATCATTTAAACCTTCATCAATGAAGGGCTTCATTAAATTTATAAACAATGCATCCATGGCTGAATAGCCAATCATGCCTACAATGGCGAAAAACGCGATTAACTTATAATCACCCACATAACTGATTAATCGCTTATAGATTTGGGATGTAGTTTGATCCATAACACTCTCTTATTCATAGACTTCGACTATTGTAGCCTTTAGGGGGTAAAAACAAAACGTCAATCTTGTTCGAACCAATAACTTTCCTGCTCTCGCGCAAATTCTAAGCGATATTTATCTTCGTAAAATTTTATGCGTATATGGCCATATTCTGCCGTCGATAACTGCTGTATATGGTGTTGGTTATAACGATTTACAACCTCAGGATGAGGAAAGCGCCATTGCCCCTGATAAGCAGATGAATGGATAACTACTTCAGGGTTTACTGCACCTATAAATTCATAACTTGAAGAGGTATCACTACCATGATGGGGGCTTATTAAAATAGTCGCTCGTAAATCCTTCACCGCTTCAACAAGTTTAGTTTCTGCCGCTGCGGATATATCCCCAGCCAGTAACACTGAGTAATTAAAACCCGTTACTTTTAATAAACACGACTGATCATTACGGCTAGCGTTTTCTACCTTTGCTGTAAAACTTCTGATATTAAGCTCATCAAGCTTGAGTGTTGTTGTTTTGCACTTATTTCCCAGCCCCTGAGGATGAAAGATAGCTAGAGTGTCTTGAAACCCTGCCATTTGCCAACTTGTTAAACCGCCAGAATGGTCGTTATCTAAGTGGCTTATTATTGTTGCGATAACAGATAACTGTTGTTTAATGATGTTGTTGAGTAATACACGGCGTACATAATCATAACGGCCAAAGTACTGTGGCCCTAAATCATAAATTATCGCTTTGTTTTTGTGGCTTACCATCACCATTAAGCCATGCCCTACATCAAACACATCTAACTGAAACTTAGCTTCTGGCTGTAATTCACTATCAACGACATATACACAAACAGGAATTAAGCACACATATTTTTTTGGACTAAAGTACAACAGCAGAAGTGATATGTAACTTATGATCAATAATGAAAAACTAAACTCATTGAGCGAGAACCAACGCCAGTCACTAGGGATAGAAAGCAGTGATTCATAACTAAAATACAGCGCACTGTCGACGAGTGATAACAAACCAGAAATATCCAGTAGGCTAGAAACCAAACTATAAAAAAGTAATAAAGGCAATAATAGTAAACCTACCAAGGGCACGGCAATGAGGTTAATCAATAAACCTATGACGCTAGTGCCTGAGAAGTAATATAAGGATAGAGGCAGTAAACCGACAAATAAAGCGCACTGAACTTGCAGTAGCTGTGCAAATCGCTTTAAAAAACCATGTGACAAATTAACTGTGTTTTTAGTCAGTAGAAAGATGATCGTAACAGCCAAAAAACTGAAATAGAGCCCGGGGTTTAAAAGTGCAAATGGGTCTATAAACAACACAACACTCAAGGCGTACAAAATTGAACGCCAACGCACTGGGTTTTTCCCTAGGTTATAAATAACAAGGTAACAGCCTAACATCAGCAGCGCTCGGCTTGCGGAAACTATAAAATCACTTAAGTAGACATAGATGAACGAGCAACAGAATCCTACAAAAACAAATAACTTATTTAATTGAATTGATTGTCTTACGCGTAAATGACTCACTCTTAACAGCCACTTACTACTATAAAAGCCGACTGCAAAGATAAGTCCGATATGAAGACCTGAAATAGCAAGCAGATGCGACAAGCCTAATTCACGTAGGTGTTTTCTATCTTCATAGCTTATTTTACTTCTGTCACCGGTTAAAAGCGCATAATAAAGCCATTGTAACTGGGTGTTTGCCGTCACTTTTTCAATATATGTGTGGTAACTCACTCGAAGGGAGTCATATCGATGATGATTTAAATAGCTTATCTCCCCTACGCTTCGGCCTTTATAAAATACTCGCTCAAGTAATGCTTGCCGCTCTCTATCAAAACTATAGAAATTTTTTACCGATCTGTAAGGTTTAAGTTTGAGTTCTGCGCTTAATTTATCTCCACTAGTAACAGGTTTATCTGAAGTAATGCTTAGCATTGCATTAGGAGCAGGTCGCATGCCTGTAGAGCAAGATTCAATATTTTTCAGACTTGCTTTAATGTAATAAGGGCTTTGTTCACTGTAAGTTTCAACTACCTCAAATAGAACTAATCTGCTTTGTTGATAATCGATTTGACAGTCAGAGGTGGAGTAAAAGATGATGTAATGAAAAATCACTACTAAAATAGCGCAAATAAACCCTGACAATAGAGTTAAAAAAGGCTTAAAATAGGCACCTGCTAGCAATACAGCAAAACTCATTATATAAAACGCCGCAGTGCCAAATGTATATAGGGTGAAAAAACAGCCTATGACAAAGCCGCTGCATAACCAAATAGATGTAAATGGTTGCTTTAAATGGCTAAGAAAACGATCCAACGCTTTTTACCTGATCATAACAAGGTAAAAGAACACAAGTATTTAAGAATTTTTGGTCGTTTATTGCATGATGCCAATTTATGGCACTTAAATAGACGCTCAGCACGCGGTGCATTTGCTGTTGGTTTATTTTTTGCGTTCATCCCTGTTCCTTTTCAAATGGTCCTTGCAGCCGCCCTAGCTATTCCATTTCGAGTAAATTTACCGATTTCTGTTGCAACAGTGTGGATCACTAACCCACTGACCATGCCTCCTATTTTCTATTGTTCATATATTGTAGGCACCATTGCCCTTGCTCAACCACAGCAGCACTTCCAATTTGAACCAAGCTGGCAATGGTTTATAGATAGCCTTACAACAATTGGCCCTGCATTTTTAGTTGGCTCATTTATATGTGCAACAGCTGCGGCAATCATTGGTTATTTTGGTACCGACATGCTTTGGAAACGCTCAGTCCGTAAAGCATGGATACACCGCCATAAAAAATAACTGATTTCAGTATAGACAAAAAACCCAGCTTGAAGCTGGGTTTTTTAATATTGATTAGTAAGTCTCGATTACGAAACGATTACTTTTTAAAGAAGCGACGTGCTGCTGCAAATGGTAATAGCAATAATGCATACCAAGGGAAGCTTGCTGATTGACGCTCGTATTGTTCAATCTCTTCTGCAGGACATTC
This sequence comes from Pseudoalteromonas sp. BZA4, assembly GCF_040104395.1. NCBI lineage: Bacteria > Pseudomonadati > Pseudomonadota > Gammaproteobacteria > Alteromonadales > Pseudoalteromonadaceae > Pseudoalteromonas > Pseudoalteromonas sp. BZA4. Next base: position 193,290 of record NZ_JBECOT010000001.1, on the reverse strand, counting down.
TTCAACACTGCCGTCAATTGGTGTTAACTTAACAGCCACTGCGACACTTTCATATTCGATATTGCCATTAACATCGACTACAACGTTACCGAATGAATCTGTCTTTTCAACAGTTTTAGTCGCAACACCGAAGATTTCATTATTGTTGTTAATTGATTTCGCTTCAGCAACCGTGTATTTGAAGCGAGTCTCACCATCTTCTTCATAACAAGGTAACAAATCGTTTAAGTTAACAACTGAGTCTTCACCAATGGTGTACATGAAACCTTCACGACGACGCGTAGAAGTATTATAAATATCTGTTTCCCCCTCACCAACAATAATACCATTGTCATTGATATCGTTAGCTAATGAGCTTGAGCTTGAGAAGTAATCCGTTGGGAAAACAACACTGTCGCTGTTTTTATCATAGTAGAAGAACTTAGTTCTGTTCGTACCATCAATACGCTTAGTTGCGTAACCGACTACTACATCATCATTGTTAACAGCTAATGGCTGACCCGAGACCCAATCATCCTCTTGGTCGATAAATTCTTTTACTTCACCATTTTCGAAAATAACTGGCATAGTAATACGTGCGCTATTACTTTTATAACGCACATCAGACGTACCAACAACTAAACCATTTTCGTTGATAGCAAGTGCGTTGCTACGAAACGCAAAATCTTCATCATCTTCAGGCGTTAAACCTAAGCCATACATTTCTGTATTGGTGATGTTTAGATTACTGTCTAATGTCCACTTAACAGCACGTTTATTATAAATACCCGTTGAATAAGTACGGTTGTACGCTTCTACACAGTCTGAAACTGGTTCATCTTCTCCGTCACAGTTATCAGTAATATCATCCAGTGGATCAACCGCAATATCAGTAGAGACAGTGCCTACTACTTCATAGCCATTTGCTGTTTTGATAATGTCATTTGCTGAGCTAACACCACCATACTCATCAAACTCTGGTGCAAGTTCAACTTTCACACCATCTGCAGAAATGACAATCGCACGGCTGATGAAATCCCTTAAGAAATGGGTTTCTTCTTCGTCTTCATCTGTTTGAGTGAATGATGTTTTTTCGTAAGGAGCACTCCCCCAGCCAGCCATAACACCATCATCTGTAACAGCATTTAGTAAGTTAGAAGTCGAACGTGTTAAGCCGTCAAAATCAAGAGACTGTTCATCAAATAAAACTTGCTCTACGGCGCCTTCTGAGGTGTAAATCGTTGCAATTGCACTAAATAGTTTTTGATATTCAGAATCAGTTGAGCGACCAGTTAAAAAACTAACCATAAATGCATGAGCATCAGCGTTTGTATATACCGCATCGTTATTCTCAATGTCATCGAGCGTGAATGTAATTTCTTTATCAATGAGTTCGTATTGCGCTTTAGCTGAATCATAAGCGTTTTTGATCAACGAATCTGTAAAATCGATATATGAAACATCAATGGGTAATTTATATAGTCCATTTGCTAAACCTACAATATGACCGTTTTCACTAACATCTGTTACATAGTTAAATTTTGCGCCATCAATTCCACCTAATTCTTCTAATTTATAGGTTGCGCTCATCGCTGAGGTACTTAGGGTGGCTAAAATACTGGCAGCGAGTAATTTGTATTTCATTTTAATCCTTACTACTGATTCTTTAAATCTTCGAGTTCTTCCCAGCGCTCAAAAGCGACTTCAAGCTCAGACTCTAACTCGGCTAAATGGTTCAATGCTTCTGTTGTAATTGCAGCATCTTGCTTAAAAAAGTCAGGGTCATTAACCACAACTTGCTGAGCGTCTAACGCTTTTTCAAGTTGTTCCACTTTACTGGGTAATTCTTCTAATTCAAGTTTTAATTTGTAAGAGAGTTTATTACTTTTCTTTGGTGTTTTATCTTGGCTAACAACGGCCGGCTTTTCTTGCTTAATTTGTTGCTGTTGTTGTTTTTCTTGCTCAGCTAAATGAGCTGCATACGCTTCATAGTCGCTATAGCCTCCGACAATATCGGTGATCTTGCCGTTACCTTCAAATGCCCATACGGAATTACAGGTATTATCAATAAATTCACGGTCATGGCTTACAATCAGTACAGTGCCCTGATATTGGTTAATGATCTCTTCTAAAAGCTCTAAAGTTTCAATATCGAGGTCATTGGTAGGCTCATCGAGAACAATAATGTTAGATGGCTTTAAAAATAACTTTGCTAATAATAAGCGGTTTTTCTCACCACCTGAAAGCGCTTTTACTGGCGTACGCGCTCTTGCCGGTGGAAATAAGAAGTCTTGTAAGTAACCTAGTACATGACGTGAGCGCCCGCCCATCATCACTTCTTGCTTACCTTCAGCTACGTTATCTTGTACTGTGGCTTCTTCATCAAGCTTTTGACGATACTGGTCAAAATAAGCAAACTCTAAGTTAACACCTTGCTTAACACTGCCGCTATCAGGTGTTAAGTCACCAAATAAAATTTTAAGCAGTGTTGTTTTACCAATACCATTTGGCCCAACAAGGCCAACACGATCGCCACGCATAACAAGGGTTGAAAAGTCTTTTGCGATGACTTTATCTTTAAATGCATGACAGATGTTTTTCGCTTCGAATACTAATTTACCTGAACGATCCGCTGTTTCAATATTGAAATCAGTTTTACCGACTTGATCAACACGCTGCTTACGCTCTTTACGTAACTCTTTTAAAGCACGTACACGGCCTTCATTACGCGTTCTACGTGCTTTAATACCTTGGCGGATCCACGCTTCTTCTTCTGCTAAGCGCTTATCAAATAATGCGTTTTGTGTTTCTTCTACTTTTAGATCATGCGCTTTTTGTTCAAGATATGTTGCATAATCGCCAGGGTATGAAACCAGCTTACCACGGTCTAAATCAAGAATACGGGTTGCAACTGCTCGAATGAATGCACGGTCGTGAGAAATAAAAACGATGCCGCCTTTAAACTCTTTTAAAAATTGCTCAAGCCAAATAACACTACTCATATCTAAGTGGTTGGTAGGCTCATCAAGTAGCAGTAAATCAGGTTCACTAACCAAGGCTCTTGCAAGAGCAACTTTACGTAGCCAACCACCCGATAATGATTCAAGCTTGGCTTCTGGGTCTAGCTCTAAGCGAGATAAAACGAGCTGAATACGGGTATCAAAACGCCAGCCATCAACGGTTTCTAATTGATTAGATAAACGCTCTAATTTGTTAAGCAATTTATCGTTATAGTCTGTTTGCATTTGATTACTAACTTGGTGATATTCTATCAGTAAGTTAGCAATGTCAGGCATGCCCTGCGCGACATAATCAAATACTGAGCCTGCCGCCCCTTTTGGTGGATCTTGCTCTAAACGTGAAATGCGAATACCGCCTAATTGGTTGATTTCACCATCATCCAATGTCACTTGGCCATCAAGCACTTTTAATAGTGTTGATTTACCTGCACCGTTTCGACCAACGATACAAACGCGCTCACCTGACTCAATAACGGCATCGGCATCATCTAGTAGCGGATGTGTACCATAAGCGAGTTGAGCTTTGGCTATTCTGATTAAATCCATCGTGATTACTACTCTTATTATTTATTATCAGCAATAAATTGCGCTAATTGCTCAGCATCAAAAGGCCAAAATAATTTCTTGCCTTGATGAGATTCCACAACCGGAATACTGGTTTGGTAAAGTTCAATCAGCTGTTCACTGTCCATAATATCTTTTGCTACAAACGAAGCGTTTGCAGCAATTAATAATTCATCGGCTATTTCACACAGATGACAGCCATCAGTGTGGTACAGGGTAAAGTTAGCCATGGGTAATAAGCCAGCTATTATGAATTTGCTTATTACGTTTAAAATCTGGTGATAAAGTCTTGTCAGAAATGTTTTCTGCTTTTAAACCCAGACCCATTAGCCCTACTTCATCCATGCTAAAGCCACGCTTATTATTTGAGAATATAAGCGTACCGTTAGGGCTTAAAATTTTCTTAACCCAGGTAAGTAGTTTGATATGGTCGCGTTGTACATCAAACGCATCTTTCATACGTTTTGAGTTTGAGAACGTCGGTGGATCTAAGAAAATTAAATCATATTGGCCTTGTGCATACTCAAGCCACTTCAAGCAGTCTGCTTGCTCAAAACGATAACGTGTATTACTGATATCATTCAGAGCAAAGTTTTCTTGCGCCCACTTTAGGTAGGTTTTTGACATATCAACCGTGGTAATGGCTTTAGCACCACCCACAGCAGCATGCACAGATGCGCTGCCTGTATAAGCAAACAAGTTTAAGAAACGTTTGCCTTGTGCGTTTTGTTGGATATAACGACGAGCTAAACGGTGATCTAAAAATAAACCAGTATCTAAATAATCAAATAAGTTAACTTTGAATTTAGCGCCAAACTCTTCAACTACTTGAGTACGATTTTGTTTTGCTACCTTGGTATATTGCTCTTCACCTTTTTGCTTTTTACGCACTTTAACTGCAATATTTTCTGGTGCTATCTTTAATTGCTCAGCGGTCAAGCTGATCACATCTTGGAGACGTTTTTGTGCCGTATTATCATCAATTTCTTTTGGCGCTGCGTACTCAAAAATAACCGCTGAATCATCGTATACATCAACAGCTACGTTATATTCTGGAATATCCGCATCATAAACACGATAACAGCTTACTTCATTTTGCTTTAACCAGTTCTTTAAGTTTTGCTTGTTTTTCTTTAAACGATTTGCAAACGCTGTTGAACCTTCAAAATTAAGAGCAGGTTTATCTTCTTTGCTAAGTTCAACTTGTTTATCGTCTAGTTGGTACAGATTTAATACCACATCTAACGGGCCATTTTTAAACTTATAGCGTTTTAACTTAACTAACTTTAATAACTTAAATAAGCTTTCGTCAGTGCCAAGCAAAGCAAGTTTCCAATGGTTAAAGTGCTTCTTAAAACCTACACCTAAGCTACGGTGTAAGTTCACCAGCTCAGCCATTGAGCCTAAACGTTCACCATAAGGTAAGTTTGAAATCACCACACCAGGTAGTTTCGCAACTGAGGTTAACTTAGTGGCATCACTTTGTTTAAACTTAATCACATTACCAAGGTCAGCACGCTCTGCGTTTTCTTGCGCTTTTGCAATGACACTACCGTCAATATCATGACCAATAAGCCAAAGTTTAGGATCAGTTATTTGTGCAGTTAGTTCTGCTTTTAATTCTTTGTACTTTTGAATACGGAAACTTGGTAGACGCTCAAAGGCGAAACCTTCGCGGAATAACCCCGGCGCTTCATTGCGCGCCATGCTTGCTGCTTCAATTAAAATAGTACCTGAACCACAACAAGGATCGAACAAAGGTTGTTGTACGTTTTCAAGCCAGCCACTTCGTTTCACTAGTGCTGCTGCTAAGTGCTCTTTAATTGGCGCTTTACCTTGATCTTGACGATAACCACGCTCAGATAAACGCGGGCCAGAATAATCGATATAAAGCGCAACACCTTGACGGTTCAACCTTGCTACAACACGAACATTGGCATTGTATTTATCAACATCTGGGCGTTGTTCGAATAAATCTGCAAAATAATCAACAATCGCATCTTTTACAACAAGACCTGAAAATTGCGTATTTTTTAAATCGTTATTAATGCCGCTAAAATCAACAGCGAAAGTTTGTTTAGGACCAAACCACTCTTGCCAAGGCTGCAGTCGCGCAAATTGATAAAGGCTGTCTTTGTCTTTTACGCCTTCCTTTTCTTCTATCAGCATCATGATACGAGTCGCAAAACGGCTCGATAAACAAATCTTTTGTGCTAATAAGCTATCTGCTTCAAAACGTACAGAGCCCACGGTTTGTTTAGAGACTTCTGCACCGAGTGTAGTAAGCTCATCAACAAGTAAATTTTCTATTCCGATAGAAGTAAGTGCGATAAATTGCAAAGTAAAAACCCTTAAATGCTAATTGCGCAGGATTATAGCATAGCTTGGCGAACAAAAACGCCAACATTTGCAGGGATATTAGCTGGATTTTTACTTAGCTCACTAGGTTACAAATCTTGCGCCGCGATTAAATCGCCCCTAGAGTGAACAAATTTTAATAAACAAAGGTCAACACGCCCTAGGCTGATTTAAACTGTTTTTGTTGAATATAAACAGGATGGATACGGTTATTTAAAACCTTAATAGCCTCAAACTGTTCAAGAGAAAGGTTTTCGTCTAATTGAAAGTGTTGGCTTAGGTTAATACACACTGAGGCTTCGCTTGAGTGGTCAACAATTAAAAACTCACCTTCTTGTGCCTGTGAACACAATTTAACAACCGCTTCAACGCTTGGCTGACTACCGTGATATTCATGAAAGAACCAACTTTTTGCAAGTACAGGTTTTAAATGAAATTTAACCGCTGTAGCGTTAAGGGCAATTTGACAAAGCTGTGCTGGGTTCCACAGTGAGAATGTTTCGAGGTATTGATAAACTTGCTGATAGAAAGCCGCATCTTCAAGGCTGAAGTTTGGTTGTTCTAATACTGCATCAGTGAGTTGGCGGAGTTTATAAGGCGTGCACAGTTGCATATCTTGGTCAAGGTCAACCAAAAGACGATTATTTTTCGCACAAGCAAGCCATTTCCATTGCTTAGATGCTTGTAACATGTCTCCTCCCTAACGAATAAATACTGTGCGCTTAATCATAAATTATAACTAAAGCAGACCATTAATAAAATGATTTCTTAGAACATTTTATTAATGATCAATTGCTTAGATAACTGATCCTTATAAGCTGTTAAGGATCGTTTTTACCAATTCTGGGCCTTTATAAATGAAACCAGTGTAAACTTGTACAAGGTCTGCACCTGCTGCAAATTTCTCTTTTGCAGAATCCGCATCATCAATACCACCCACACCAATGATAGGTAACTTACCATCAGTTAAACGCTTAAGTTCACTAACCACGTGGGTTGAACGCTGACGTACTGGTTGGCCAGATAAACCGCCCGCTTCGTTTGCGTATTGTTGGCCTTGTACTGCCGCACGCTCAAGCGTCGTATTTGTTGCAATAACACCATCGATCTTATTAGTGATCAATGACTCACTTACTTGGGAAATTTGCACTTCATCAAGATCAGGGGCGATCTTAACCAGCATTGGCACTTGTTTGTTGTGCTTAGCAATTAAATCAAGTTGCTCGTTCTTTAAGCTTTGTAATAAGTCATCCAGCGCCTCACCATATTGTAAGTCACGAAGGCCTGGGGTATTAGGTGAAGAAATATTTACTGTGATGTATGATGCGTGCTCAAATACTTTGCGCATACAGTGGATGTAGTCATCTTTACCCTGCTCGTTTGGAGTATCTTTATTTTTACCAATATTAATACCAAGAATACCGTCGTATTTAGCCGCTTTAACATTGTTAACTAAGTTATCAACGCCCTTATTATTAAAGCCCATACGGTTAATAATCGCATTTGATTCAGGTAAGCGGAAAATACGTGGTTTATCGTTACCTGCTTGCGGACGTGGCGTCACAGTACCTACTTCTACGAAACCAAAACCCATTTGCGAAAATGCATCAATACATTCAGCATTTTTATCTAAACCTGCCGCTAAACCGACTGGATTTTTAAATTCTAAACCTAAAAAATTAACGGGTTTATTAGGGACAGTTTGTGACCATGCTGCACTCAATGGAGTATGAGCAAATCGGCGTAAATTTTTAAGTGCAAATTCATGAGCCCACTCCGCATCACGGGTAAACATAAAACGGCGAGCTAGATCATAAAACATGGTTTGTTCCTTAGGTAAAAATAAACAAGGTAGCCGTTTATGAAACGGACCATTGCAAATTAAGGGCAAAAAAATACCCCAGCGAGCTGGGGTATGTATTTTAACGACTTTTCACTTATTTGGAAGTGTCACAGTTGTGGCTTAACAACATTAGTTCACGTAGTGCCACTGAGAACTTCGCGAAATCGTGACTTTGCGATGTTTTGAACTCAGATAACATTTGTTTCCAACGTTGTAGAAGTAGATCTTGGTTATCCATCCACTCATCAATTTGTGCATCAATGTCTTTGCTATCTGCTGCAAAGCTATTAAGTACTACAGCTGATAATGTACGTTGTTGCCAATCAAGCTCTTCACGGTATGAAGCACGAGCAAGTGCTTGCCAGTGGTTTGCTACTGGTTGGTTAGTGATTTGGTCAAGGAACCAATGTAAGCCCATACGCGCACCTAACTTGAAGTAGGTATTAGAGACCATATCAATGCTACGCTCTGAATTGTTAGCAATTTCAGCTAAGTCCATTACAGAGAATAAGCTTGATAGTGAAACTATACGTGTCGCAAGTGCTTTTGGTACATTACTGTCAATTAGCTTATCTGCCGCTTTAACTAAGCGCTCGCTTTCTTTTTCAACCATGTAACTGTTTAGGTTTTCACTTAAATCAGCAAATGTTGGTGCGAAGAATTCAATTGCTTGCTCAATAGTTTGTGCTTTATTGCGATGACGTAAGAACCAACGTGTTGCACGACGAACCGTACGACGTAGTTGATATAGCATTTCTGTTTGTACAGCTGCTGGGATCTTATTATCAAGTGCAACAATTGATGACCATGTTTCTGGCATCTGGAACACTTCTTTTGCAATTGAGTAGCAAAGTGCGATTTCAGCTTCGTTAGCACCTGTTTCTTCGTGCATACGAACCATAAAATTAAGACCCATATCGTTAACGATGTTGTTTGCAAGTTTCGTTGCAATAATCTCTTTACGAAGTGGGTGGTTATCCATTGCATCGTTGAACTTCTCACGAAGTGGCACTGGGAACGACTTAACTAATAACTGACGGTAGTAAGGGTTTTCAGTGATTTCATCAACCACTAGAGACTCTTTTAATACCATCTTCGCGTAAGAAACAAGTACAGAAAGCTCTGGACGAGTTAAATCTTTACCCGCTGCTGCGCGCTCTGCAAGTTCTTCATCCGTTGGGATGAACTCGATTGCACGGTTAAGCTTGCCATCTTTTTCAAGGGCATGGATGAAACGTACTTTTTCTTTAAGCGTTGACGTACCTTTTGATTGAGTAATCGATAAGGTATGCGTTTGACGATAACAGTCTTTTAGTACTAACTCAGACACTTCATCAGTCATTGAATAAAGCAACTCATCACGCTGTTTACGTGTTAAGTCACCTTCAGCAACTAGGCCATTAAGTAAGATCTTGATGTTTACTTCGTTATCTGAACACGCAACACCACCTACGTTATCGATAAAGTCGGTGTTAACACGACCGCCTTTAGCCGCAAATTCAATACGACCTAATTGAGTCGCACCTAAGTTACCGCCCTCACCTAAGATCTTCGCACCAAGCTCAGAACCGTTAATACGAAGTGCATCATTCGCGCGGTCACCCACATCAGCATCAGTCTCTTTAGAGTTCTTGATGTAAGTACCGATACCACCATTCCAAAGTAAATCAAACTCCATCATTAGAGCTGCTTTGATTAACTCGTTAGGTGTCATGCTCGCTTTCTTAGTGCCAAGCATTTTCTTCATTTCTGGGCTTAAGCTAATTGATTTAGCCGCACGAGAGAAAATGCCACCACCTTGTGAAATAAGGTCTTTGTTGTAATCTTCCCAAGAAGAACGCGGTAAATTAAATAAACGCTCACGCTCTGGGTAAGATGTCGCTGCATCTGGATTTGGATCAACAAAGATGTGCATGTGGTTAAACGCTACTTGTAAGCGAATGTGCTTAGAAAGCAGCATACCATTACCAAATACGTCACCTGCCATGTCGCCGATTGCCACCACAGTGAAATCTGTTGTTTGACAGTCAATATCCATTTCACGGAAATGACGCTTAACAGATTCCCAGGCACCTTTTGCAGTGATACCCATTTTCTTGTGGTCGTAACCTACTGAGCCACCCGATGCGAATGCATCACCTAGCCAGAAGTTATATTCATTTGCAATGCCGTTAGCAATATCAGAGAAAGTCGCAGTACCCTTATCGGCAGCAACAACTAAATACGGGTCATCTTCATCATGACGAACAACATCAACTGGTGGCACAATCTCACCACGTTCAATGTTATCTGTGATATCTAATAAACCACGGATGAAAATCTTGTAACACTCTTGGCCTTCTTTGAAGAATGCTTCACGGTCTGTCGGTAGTTGTTTACATACGAAACCACCTTTAGAACCTACTGGCACGATAACCGTATTTTTAACTTGTTGCGCTTTAACAAGACCCAGTACTTCAGTACGGAAGTCTTCACGACGGTCAGACCAACGTAAACCACCACGAGCAACTTTACCACCACGTAAATGCACGCCTTCAACGCGCGGCGAGTATACAAAGATCTCAAACGCAGGCAGTGGTAATGGCATTTCAGGGATCATAGAAGGCTGAACTTTGAACGATACGTATGACTTAAATTGGCCATCCGCTTCTTTTTGGAAGAAGTTCGTTCTAAGAGTTGCATTGATCATATCAACGTATAAACGGATGATACGGTCATCATCTAGGTTTGCTACGTTTTCTAGTTCAAGATTAACTTGTGCAACTAGCTTCTCAAGTGTCTTCTCACTACCAGGGTTCTTAACTGAGAACTTTTTAGTGAATAAGTTAACGATTTGCGATGCAATGTGTGGGTAATTTGCAAATGTGCTTTCGATGTAAGTTTGCGAGAAAGTTACACCAATTTGACGCATGTATTTAGCGTAGGCACGAAGAATAGACGCTTCACGACCTGTTAAGCCACCCATTAATACTAAACGGTTGAAGCCATCATTTTCTAAACGGTTATTCCACACGTTCGTTAACGCTGCACGGAAACGCGCTGAGACTTTATCAAAGTCAGCAATGCCCTTGTTGTCAATTAGCATGGTGAAATCCATGATCCAATTAACTTTACCGTCAGTCGTTTTCACTGAGTAAGGCGTTTCACCCACTACGCGTAAACCAAAGTTTTCTAACATCGGCATTACGTCAGATAAGTGGATTGGCACATCTTTATGGAATAAGCTTAAACGAACAACATTTGTGTTTGCTTCTTCTTGTGGACGGTAGAACAACATTTCAAGTTTGTTCTCGTCATTCAGAAGCTCTAGCTTTTCAATATCAACAACCGCTGCACTTGGTAAAACCTGATCTTTATACGCACTTGCAAACGCTTGTGCATATTTACGGTTTAGTTCTTTACCGCGTGCTTCACCTGCGCTTTCAAGTAGTGCAGATTGGAGTCTATCTTCCCAAGTACGGGCAGCTTCAATTAGGTTGTTTTCGATGTCTTTCACGTTATATTCAATATTATTGTCAGTCACACGCACCGTGTAATGTGTACGGGCTAATGTTGACTCAGAGAAGAAAGTAGTAAATTCGACTTTGTCGTCAGAATTAAATGCATTGGCTAAGATACGTTGCGTTTCACGACGTAGTGCCGTGTTATAGCGCTCACGCGGAACATATACCATGCAAGAGAAAAAACGGCCATATGCGTCTTTACGCACAAAAATACGGCACATATCACGCTCTTGTACTTGTAATACGCCCATGGCAACTTCAAGTAGTTCAGCTTCACGTGCTTGCACAAGCTCATCACGTGGATACGTTTCTAAAATATTTAATACCGCTTTGTATGCATGGGTGCCTTTAGCAAAGTCACACATTTCCATAATGCGGTTAATCTTACTTTTCAGTACAGGTACATCAGCGGCGCTGTTGTTGTAAAAGCTTGATGAGAATAAACCAAGGAAGCGATCTTCACCAATTACATTGCCCTCATCATCAAAACGCTTAATACCCACGTAGTCGATGTATGCAGGTCGATGTACACGAGACACTGAATTTGTTTTCGTTAAAATTAATAAGTTACTGCTACGCGCTTCTTGGCGCGCTACTTCAGGTAACTCAGAAAGTAAGCGGCTATGCTCTTCGTCTGTGTTTTTCATTAGACCAAGGCTAGTGCCCTTTTTACCTTTTAACTGGTAATCACCTTGCACAGGCGAAAGTTCATACTCACGGTAACCCATTAGCGTAAAGTTATCTTTAGCTAACCAGTCTAAAAACTCTACCGTCTCTGCAACTTCGCTTTCGTTATTATTATGGTGGCGTTTAGGTAAGTCTTTCGTAACCGCAATTAGCTTTTCACGAATTGGCTGCCAATCTTCTACAGCGATAGATACGTCAACTAACACAGACTCAAGTTCTTTTTTGAAAGACTCAATTACTTTTGCATCTGTTTGACGATCAATTTCGATAAAGAACACAGTTTTTGTCGACGTTGATTCTTGCTCTGCTTTTAAGCTTGAAATACCGGTGATTTTAGCATTTTTATCACGTTGGATTTTCAGCGGAGAGTGAAGTAATAAGTGAGAAGCGATGTTTGCGCGAGTCATGGCCATACGCACAGAATCAACGAGGAAAGGCATGTCTTTCGCGATGATTTCAACAATAGTGTGCGATGACTGCCAGCCATCTTTTGCTACTTCAGGATTGAAAACACGGACAACCGCGTCATCAGAATTATTTTTTTCTAGCGAGTTCCATAGGCTTAGTGCAGCGCCATATAAGTCACTATCGTTGCGATGAGCCAAATCCTCTTTAGACATATTGCTGTACAAGGCTTTGGCGAATTTCTCAACGAGTAACACATTATCAGCGTGAACTTTTTTCTGGATCAGCTTACAGACATTATCTAAGATAACCGAGGCTTGCCCTTCATTTCGTGTCATTGTATGTTCCTTAATCTATACTACTTATCGATTAGTAGAATATTTGTACAGCCATTTATTAGCGTGGAGTCAGGTAAATTCTAACTCTTTTACAGCTAATAAACAGCCTTTTCGATGAAATCATTTTAAGCTTTTCAGCTATTTGGTCATCTATTCACAAAATATAGATATAAATGGCCATTACTGGCCATATTGGAGCACAATTATTCACATTATTTTTTCTGGTCAGTCCAGAGGAAGCTACCAATTGCAGGTAAAAGTAGTACTGCACCCAACATGTTAACCAAAAACATGAAGGTTAGCAGGATACCCATATCCACTTGGAACTTCAGATCAGAGAAAATCCATGTGCTAACACCAATGGCTAAGGTAATACCTGTGAACAGCACTGCACTACCACGCTCTGCTAATGCATTACGATAAGCCACTTCCAGTGCCACACCTTGTTTTAGCTGCCCCATCATTGATGAAAGTATGTAAATCCCGTAATCGACACCAATACCAACACCTAAAGCGATAACTGGTAATGTCGACACTGTTAACCCTATTTCAAGTTGTACCATCAACGCTTGCGCTAAGGTTGATACGATGTACAGAGGTAATACAACCGCGACCGTTGCCTTAACACTTCTAAAGCTAATTAAGCATAGCAGGATTACGGCGCCGTAAACGTAAAGCATCATAGGTAGCTGTGCAGCTGATACCGATTCGTTCGTTGCAGCCATTACACCGACAGGGCCTGACGCTAGCTTAAACTTTAATTCATCAGTTTCTTCAGCCTTAGCAAACTCTTTAACTTTAGCTACCACATGATCAATCGTTTCTGCTTTGTGGTCATTTAAGAAAATAATCACAGGCATTACAGAGCAGTTACCATCGAGTAAACCTGAGCTTGTTTCAACCCGTGAAGTAGCTTGCACTAAACTTGCCGTATTGCGCGGCAGGCTTTGCCATTTTAAGTTACCTTCGTTGAAGCCGGCATTCACAGATTGCGCAACTGAGCTTAAGCTCACAGCCGATTGTACCCCTGCAACGTTTTCCATCTGCCATTGGAAACGACTAATACGCTCCATAACATCATGCTCAGTACACGCAGCAGGATACGCCTCTACAATCACTTTTAGGATATCTGATGAAATGGTGTATTTATCAGAAATCAAAAAGGTGTCTTGGTTATAGCGGGCATCTTGGTGCAAAGATGGCGCACCAGCATGCAAGTCACCAATACGCATTTTGTCAGCTTGCCAGTAACCCACTGCAAATAACACAGCCGTAAAGGCGATAATGAAACCTGCCGTTTTACGATCAGTCGCTTTTACTAATAGCTCGCGTAACTTGTCTAATAGATTTGGTTTGTCTGTGTGGGTCCCTGCTTGAATATGCACAGAGCCTTCAAAGCTCATGTACGAAGCCCATACAGGTAATAAAATTAAGTTGGTGAAAATAATTACCGCCACACCTAAACTTGCTGTGATAGCAAGTTCACGAATAATACCAATATCAATGGTGAGTAAAGTTAAGAAACCAATTGTGTCTGATAGCAGTGCAATACCACCTGGGATCAGAAGTGCTCTAAAGCTTGCCTGACAACAAACCCGAGTTGAACTACCCGTAGACACTTTTTTACCGATGTCATTAATCATTTGCACGCCATGGCTTACACCAATCGCAAACACTAAAAACGGCACTAAAATTGACATAGGGTCTAAACCAAAGCCTAAGCTTGAAAGCAAGCCTAACTGCCAAACAACAGCAATGATTGAACAGGCAATTGGTAAAATAGTCAGTTTTAATGAATGGCAGAACAGCCAAACCATTACGAATGTGAAAGCAATGGCAATAGCAAAAAATAACAGTACGCCTTTAGCACCCTCTGCTACATCCCCTGCCATTTTCGCAAAACCAATAATATGAATACTGACCTTGTCAGTACTTAGCGGTTCACGAACTTGTGTTTCTAGCTTTTCTGCAAACGCTAAAGTATCTAGTTTTTCTTGCGTTTGTGGATCAGTTTCGAGTAGCTGGGCTGTCACCATCGCACATGAGTAGTCACTGGCAATCATACGGCCAACGACTTTTGCTTTTTCGATGTTTTCTTTTACAACCGCAAGACCACGTTTATCAGCGGTAAAGTTTGCTGGAATAATTGGACCGCCAGCAAAACCATCTTCAACCACTTCAACAAAACGCGCACTCGGTGCGAAGATTGAATTAACTAACGGACGATTTACACCAGGAATAAAGTAAAGCTGATCATGAACTGCTTTAAGTTGGGTGAAAAATTCCTCATTAAAAATATCACCATCTGCATCACAGACAGAAATCAAAATGCTGTTTGCTCCACCAAACTGTTTTTCATGTTTGGTGTAAACTTTCATGTAGTCATGATTAAGCGGAATATTTTTATTAAACGACGCGTCTAATTGAATTTGTGTTGCTTTGAATAATAAGAAACAAGTGATCAAAGCAAAGGAAATAATTGCGAATAAGCGATGACGAAACACCGCTCTTTCTAACATATCTAAAAAACCACGCATTACGGATTCAACTCCTTCACTTTAATGCCATTTTCTGAAGCCATAACTAGTTTGTCTTGAAACACAACACCATCAAGTAACGATTTACCATCGGCCATTTGTTGTTCTGATAATTGGCCATCCTCAATTTGGAAAATCACCCCGCTGTTGGCAAATAATAACCACTGGTTGTTGTATTTAATCGCGCTATTCACGGTTGCATAATTGTCGTGTGGTAGTTGTTGCCATTGATCACTGCCGGCTTGGCGAGTGAAAATATTGCCTCGAAGGCCTGCAACTAGATCTTCACCACCTTGATCTGCAGTTGACGCAAACGTAAAGAAAGAGCCCATATAGATCTCTTCAAGACGCTGCCATGTTTGACCATTGTCGAAGCTTTGTGCCATTAAACCCATTTCACCGGCTAGAAATAGACTCTTCTCGGTTTTAACGATGCGATTAAAATGCGGCAGTATTGAAGCTGTTTCAATTTCATAGCCTTCTGGGTCACTGTCTTTTAAATCATTGAGGTATTCACGGTCTTCTTCAAATAACAGGCTATCTAAAAAACGCTTCTGCCAAGTTTGGCCACCATCGTTAGTTTCAAAAAACATTCCATATGCACCAACTGCATAGCCATGTTTTTCAGTAGTAAATAAAATATCTAAACATGGCTTATCCATGTTTGGTAAAGATTGCTGTAACTGCCAGGTTTTTCCTGCATCTACAGTATTAATGATGGTTGCATCATGACCACATGCCCAGCCTAAATCGTTATTATAAAAATCAACGGCTGTTAGCAGCACTTGAGTAGGCACACTGGCTTGTTGCCAAGTTTGAGCGTCTGTACTTGTGATAACCACACCGTGTTTGCCAACTGCAATGAGATTTGGGCCAGCTAGTTCAATGTCGGTGAGAAGAGTTTTGTTTGCGTTAACAGCGCTAATCGCTTGTTGCGGCATAGGCATGTCTTGAGCAAAACATGAAGCACTATAAGCAAGACAGGCATAAAGCAAATACTTCATAAAGATAAATCGCCTTCGAAAAAATAAAAAGAGAAGTCAAAAAAGCCACTGAGAAATCTATTGCGTGTACTGATGACTTACGCGAATTGCAAAAAGGCACCTGGGGTCAGGTGCCTTAATTTGATTAACGACCTTCGCGACGTAATGCGCTTGAAGTAAACTCGTTATCGTTGAATGATTGTGAGAAATCATACATTTTTTCTTGGTTGTCTAAACCAATTGCTAAATAACGACGAGAGTTAAGGTCATGGTAAACTTCTAATGTACTCCAATGAGTTGGTACTTCATAGTAGTTAAGACCATGCGCCATCGCTACACGATACATTTGATCACGGTTATCATAGATATCCGTTACATGTACTTGCCAGCTATCTTCATCAATATAGAAAACACGTTTTTTATAGATATGACGCGTGCCCTCTTTCAGGTTCGCTTCAACTACCCAAACACGGTGTTTTTCATAACGAACATGTTCAGGATTGATATGACCTGCTTGCAGAATATCATCGTAGCTAAGTTTGTCACTGTGAAGCTTATAGCTGTTATAAGGAATATAAAGCTCTTGCTTACCTTTTAATGTCCAGTTGTAACGATTTGGGGAACCGTTGAACATATCAAAGTCATCAGTCGTACGTAAGCTATCAGCTGCTGTTCCCGGTGCATCATAGGCAACATTAGGTGCACGACGAACACGACGCTGACCTGAGTTGTATGTCCATGCTTGGCGTGGCGTTAAGATTTGGTCCATTGTTTCATGAACTAATAACGCAGTACCGGCAAGACGCGCTGGCTCAGTTACTTTTTGCTTAAACTTAAACAAGATATTAGATTCTTGTAGCTTTTCAGGCGTTGCTTCAGGTGATGAATACTCAACTAACAGTTGCTCATCAAAACCTACATAGTTATATGAACCAGATGCTGTTGGTGCTGCTTGACCACCAGAACGCTCAATTGATAAACCACGGAAACGTAATAAGTGGTTCCAAATAGCTTCTAAGCCATCTTTAGGGATTGGGAACGGAACACCCACAGCAGTGTTTTTAATACCGTTACCGCCTTCTACTAACTCAGCTGTCGTTGCATACTTTTTAGTTGCATCATATACAAACTGAGGATAAGACGCGCTACGACGTGTTGGATAGATGTTCATCTTAAACGTATCAGGATAAGTATTGAATAATTCAATTTGACCTGGGCTTAAGAAATCTTTGTACTCAGCTACATTCGATTTATCAATCGTGAATAAGATTTTATCATCAGCATACGGATCAGGATGATGCATTCCCGGTTTATAACCCGCAGGTGGTGTTGTAATACCACCATCCCAAGCTGGGATAGAACCGTCTTTATTCGCAGCTTTTTCTGCGCCAATAGGTGTTAAATCTTTACCTAAACGTGCCGCTTCATCAGCGGTAATTTTTGCAAGTACACTTGAGCTTGCGAAAACGCCACAAAATGCTGCAGCAATGAGGGTAGGTTTTCTAATAATCATAATTTACCCTTAGATTGAATATTTAATATTGAAAGATACATAATCGCGGTCAGAGAAAGTATTCGTTGCGCCACCACCCCAGAATGAGTTGTAGCTAAAGTCGAACGACCACGCATTTTGATAGTTGAAGTTCATGGTAACACCGAGCGATTTACGGTCTTCAACAAATAAGAACATTGGATCAGGTGTAATACCATTCACATCGTGCGAGAACACAAAACGTGGTGAGAAGTTAACACCACTGAAGAAGTTATAATAATCACCTTTCGCAATTAAACGATAACCCCATGCAGAAGCCGTTGGGAACGGGTTCGTTTCAGGACCATTAGAAAGACCTAAGTGCAGTGTTGAATAGTCATCACTTAATGGGCCTTGCATAATACCGCTTCGACCAGTACCAGCAACATTTAAACGAAGCTCATCGTAATCTGGCATATCGTTAATGCGTACACCACCAATTTCACCAACTACCGCCCAGCTATCAGCTCCAAGTGAAGGGCCAAATAGGTGTGTAGCTGTAAATTGTAATTGTGCAGTGTTACGTAGGATAAACCCTTGTGCTACTTCACCAGGGCCTACAACGCTTGTAGCATCGCCTGGGCTCATTTGTGAAATACCAGCAAAGTCAGGGCGAATACCTGCAACTGCTAATTGCTCTGGCATACCCGCATATAACAGCTCTACGTCATCAATTTGTAGAGGCTCATCTTGGCGGAATGCAAATTCACCAGCAAGTGCTGTTTCGCCTACTGATGTATTGAAGCTAAGACCGTACAGTTTAATATCTTCAGGGTATTGTAACTGGCCTTTAGTGAATGCTTGAAGATTAGTTACATTATCTTCTGTGATATCTGTTGTTAATAACATACCGATATCAGCAGCGATTGCCGCATCAGTGAAGTTTGATACCTGACCAGAAATTACCGGACGACGGCTATGATAGTTAATGTGGTATAACGCCACTTCAGTGTCGTTTAATTCAGGTAAGTACATACCTAAACGTAAACCATACTGGCCACCATCGTCTGGCTCGTTTTTACCTGCACCACCTTTGCCTTTTAACGCCACTTTGGTTGGGTAAGCTAAGTACATTTGCGCCATCATTGCTTGGCCTTGTGCTGATGTAGGATCAACACCTTGCGAGCGAACAATGTCATCTAAATTATTTAAGCTTTCAGTTAAGAATGCTAAATCGATATCCGGGTTAGACGTGAAGCCCAATTGGATATTTTGCTGATAACCATTTTCTGACGCGAAATCGTTCGTCGAGAAGTATGTACCAGCCGCTGGAAGACGTGTTTCATGCCATTCATATTGGTAGAAACCTTCTAGCGTTAAATTATCTGTGATGCCTAATGATGCCCAAAGCATACCAACAGGTATGAAAGCTTCTTTTAACTCTGCACCTGGCGCTTTTAAACGATCGATATCAACTGGGTTAACGTTAATACCATGAGAAATCAAGGTACTCTCACCCCAGTTCACAACTTGTTGGCCTAAACGAATAGACAGCGGGTTACGGCCTTCATTTAAATCAAAGTTTGCCCATACATAAGCGTCTAGTAAACGTAAATCAGCACACACTTGTTCTTTTGTGTCGTCATCGTCACATGGGTCTACTTTGTTACCTGATGTTGGGTTGCTATAAGCGTAATCACCATCCATCAAGGCAAAGTCGTAAAAGTACATAAAGCGAGTGAAGAAACCAAAATTATCTTTGCTGATTGATAACTCATGGTTACCTTTTAATAATTTTGAGAATGAATCACCACTATCAAAATTGAGGTTACCTGCATCACCATTATTTGAGTATGCACCTGGTTGGTTCCATACATCAGCAGAAGAATAAATTGGATTTAAAGCAGAATGATAACCCGTCCAGTCAAATGAAGGATTATTACTCTTACCTATATGTTGAAAATCTCGGTCTTCAACACGAATGCTTTGGCCATAAGAGAAGTTAGAGTCAAAACGTATATCGAAGTCACCTAACTCAAAGTTTGCCGCATGCAAAGATGTGCTTGAGAGTCCGAGTGTAGCCGCCGCGAGTCCCAAAGCTATTTTGTTTTTAACAAAAAGCGATCGTTTTATCATTGTGTTCATCCCCCTGTAACGGGTTGTTTTGTGATCAAATTGTTGTTTTTAGTATCTTTCTAACGATAGAAGCGAAACAGTAAAATTACAATATAGAACGCGTTCAATCGGTTAATATTTATTTAAAAATGTGACGTTTACGTATTGGTAAGACGTCATACCAGATATTTTATACACGTAAATTAACAATAGAACAAATCGAATTAACAAAAATATAATAAATTTAGCGAATTGGGGACAGTGAAATTTAGCATTTTGGACGACAAATATTACAAAAAAAGCAGCTAATGCTGCTTTTTTAACTAATTTTCTCGAGTTTTAAAAACTGATTTTCAGCCGTTAATGTCAACCTAAAGCGCCCTCTTATTCCTAGTGAAGAAATAAAAGGACGCAAATGGTGAGCGTCAAAGCGAACTGTCTTGCCACCATCCTCTGTAACTTGCACAGATTTATATTTACCATGGTAGTAATCAAGACACTCTGAGTAACTCAGATACAAGGCAAAATAGTACTCTGTCATTAACTTTCGAGTGCTTTCTCTACTTTTTCAAACAGATCATCACTAAGACCGTCTAAATCAGCTAAACGTTGAAGTTGTGCTTTCATTGCCGCAGAACGATTTTCATCATAGCGTTTCCATGACATAAATGGCGTTAGCATGCGTGATGCATTTTGCGGATTAATATTGTTAAGCTTCACTAATAAGTCACCTAATAGCTGATACCCTTTACCATCAGCACGGTGGAACTGAGTGATATTAAAGTGACTAAAGCTACCAACCAAAGCACGCACGCGGTTAGGGTTACCAAAGTCAAAACTTGGATGATCATAAAGCGCTTTGATATCACTAATACTCGTTGCTGAATCTTTCATCGCTTGCAGTGCAAACCATTTATCCATAACGAGCACATCATGACGCCATTTAGCATCAAACTCTGTTAAAAGCGTATCACATAGTGAGTGATTTGCTTTTACAACAGCACTTAATGCAGCAAGTGCATTGGTCATATTATTACTGTGGGCAGACTCTTCGATAAGGCTATTAACGTCGCTGTGATTTGTTTTCGCTAAATAGTGTAAACAAAGTTGCTTAAGAGCACGCACTGCAACGGCTGTAGCAGATGTTGAACCATCATCTTCAAGCGCGTTATAACAATTAACCAATGATTCTGTTAGGAAGTTGGCAATTTGCGATTCAAATGCATTTTGAACAGCAATAATGTCATCAACAGGGATGACGGCATATTCTGCCGCAAGAGTATCGTAGCTAGGTAGTTTTAACAGCTCAGCAATCAGTGCAAGGTCACCTTCACGATTATCAACTAGTAGCTTTAATGCCGACAAGATATCATCCGATAAGCAAGCTTCACCACTGGCAATCGCCGCTTTCATTTCATTAGTAAATAAGCGCTGCTGAGCATCCCAACGTGAAAAGTCACTGCGAGCAAAACGCATAATATGTAACAGATCAGCGGCAGATGTATTTTGATTAACGATGCATGGCGCAGAGAAATCTTCTAGTAGCACTGCGACTGGGCGCTGTTTAATGCCTTCGAAAACAAACTGCTGTGTTTTTTCTGTGACATTCAATACCGAATCTTGAGGCTGATTATCAATCACAAGAGGTAGCGACTGCCCTTCACTATCTAAAAGTTCAATAGCAAAAGGAATATGCAGTAAGGCATTGTTAGGCTGATTATCAGGTGCAAACTGCTCAATATTTAATGTGAAAGTCTGGTTTTGTTCATCATAGGCTTGCTCTACATTGAGCTTAGGTGTACCCGCTTGACTATACCAGCGCTTAAATTGCGTTAAATCAATGCCAGACGCATCACTCATGGCAGCTACAAAATCATCACAAGTAACTGCTTGTCCGTCATGGCGCTCGAAATACAATGCCATACCTTGTTGGAACTTCTCTTCTCCCAGTAAGGTGTGCATCATACGAATAACTTCAGCCCCTTTGTCATACACAGTCACTGTATAAAAGTTATTCATTTCAATAACTTTTTCCGGGCGAATTGGGTGAGCCATCGGCCCTGCATCTTCACTAAATTGGTGAGTACGCATGACTTTAACCGCATCAATTCGATTAAGTGCACGTGAGCCTAAATCACTACTAAACTCTTGGTCACGGAAAACTGTTAAGCCTTCTTTTAACGACAGTTGGAACCAGTCACGGCAAGTCACACGGTTACCGGTCCAGTTATGGAAGTACTCGTGACCTACAATTGATTCAATCGTATGGTAATCTTTGTCTGTAGCTGTTTCTTGATTCGCAAGAACACATTTAGAGTTAAAGATATTCAGGCCTTTATTTTCCATTGCGCCCATGTTGAAGAAATCAACGGCAACAATCATGTAAATATCTAAATCGTATTCAAGGTTAAAGCGCTCTTCATCCCATTGCATTGATTTCTTTAAAGAAGTCATGGCATGAGGCGTTTTTGATAAATTACCTTTATCAACAAACAAAGCTAATTCAACTTTTCGTCCAGACTGCGTCGTGTAATGGTCACGTAATACGTCAAAATCACCGGCGACTAATGCAAATAAGTAGCTAGGCTTTTTAAATGGGTCTTGCCATTTTACAAAATGACGACCGTCATCTAAGTTACCTGATTCAATTTGGTTACCATTAGACAGCAAGTGAGTGTACTTTTTGTCGGCAATAATGGTTACATCAAAGCTAGCAAGCACGTCTGGTCGGTCAAGGTAATAAGTAATCTTTCTAAAACCTTCAGCTTCACATTGCGTACAGTAAGCACCACCCGACAAGTACAAACCTTCTAACGAGGTATTCGTTTGCGGATCAATATGGTTTTCAATTTTCAGAATAAAGCTTTCAGGTAAGTTATGAATGATCAGTTTTTCATCTTCAAGCGTGTAATCATCATACGCTTTGTCATCAACCTTTACTGAGATAAGTGTTAAATCAACACCATCTAGCGCAAGATCAGCATTGCTTTCATCGGTACGATTGATTGTCATTGTTGACTGCACTGATGTTTTTAAAGGGGCTAATTCGAAGCGTAAATCGATGTGTTGGATTGAGAATTGTGGGGCTTGGTAATCTTTTAAATATTGAGCTTGAGGTTTACTCGTAGCAGACATTACTGACTCCAAATGGCCCTGCTTAGCAGGGCCTAAATAGTTTATTCGGCGTTAGCTTCTTGTTTAAGATGTTTTGGGGTAATACGTAAAATTTTAATACCAAAATAGGCATAAACAACCGCTAAGAATGGATTAATTAAATTAAAGAACGCGTACATTGCATAGTCAAATGGATTGATTAATAAAACACTTTGCATGTAGGCACCACAGGTATTCCAAGGAATAAGTGGGCTAGTAATTGTGCCACCATCTTCTAATGTGCGAGATAAGTTAACAGGCTTTAAACCGCGTTTTTCATATTCGTCTTTAAACATACGTCCAGGAACAACAATCGCGATATATTGGTCAGCTGCAACCGCATTGGTACCAATACACGTTGCAATCGTTGCAGTGATAAGAGAACCCGTGCTTTTAGCAATCTTTAAGATGCTCTTAACGAACATATCAAGTAAGCCAGTTTTTTCCATGATAGCGCCAAACATCAAGGCCGTCATAATCAGCCAAGTGGTTGTTAGCATGCCAGTCATGCCACCACCGCTTAATAGTGAATCCATTTTTTCATCACCAGTGTCAATGCTGAAACCATCAAAGAACGTTGTCCAAACTAATTTAAAGTAACCAATTGCATGGCCTTGTGATGCATCAATTTGGCTATTTATTAAATCTGATTGAAATAACATAGCCCAAATCGCACCTAGCACCGCACCAATCGAAATAGCAGGGAAAGCTGGCATTTTACGAATTGCTAAAAACAATAACACCACCAGTGGTACTAGCATTTCAAAACCAATATTAAAGTTTTGCTCTAATAAATTAACGATTTCATCAATACGGCCAGCTTCAGCAGAACCACCGGCATTAAAGCCCATAAAAATAAAAATAATTAACGCAATAATGAAGCTTGGCACTGTAGTCCAAAGCATATGATGGATATGCTCAAATAAATCTGCCCCTGCCACTGCTGGTGCTAAGTTTGTTGTTTCAGAAAGCGGGCTTAATTTATCACCAAAGTAGGCACCTGAGATAACCGCACCCGCCGTGACGACTTGCTCTAACCCAAGACCAGTTGCAACACCTAATAACGCCACACCGATAGTCGCAGCTGTAGTCCAAGAGCTACCAATACTCATAGCCACAATACCACAAATCAAACAGCTAGCGGCATAGAACCAGCTTGGATTGATAATTTGTAAGCCATAGTAAATTAGAGTGGGTACAGTTCCTGATAACAGCCAAGTACCGATTAAGGCACCCACCATTAACAGTATAATGATTGCTCCAAGGGATAAGGTGATCCCCTCAATCATGGCTTGTTCTAGTTTCTTCCAGGTGTAACCATTTTTTAAGCCAATTAATGCCGCGGTAAAGGTAGCGAATAATAAAGCGATTTGGTTAGGACCCGATGATGAGTTATCACCGAATAAATAAACAGCAGCGCCTAGTAGGCACACGAGCACAGTAATTGGGATTAAGGCATCTAAAAAACTGGCCTGTTTAATTGGCTTCTCTTCAATTGAATTCAAAAGATAGTCTCCTACACGTCTTATGTGGCGTGTTTAATTATTATTGTAAGCTTTGACGCAAAACTTCAGTGGCCTTATGCAGCCAGATTTTGTGATTATACCAATCTAACCTGTTTTAGGTAGCAAAAAAGGCGCTTAAGCGCCTTTTTATTAATCGATATTGCTAATTAATTGCTAATTATTTCTTAGCGATACGACCATATTTTATATAATCTTGGGTGATTAATGCCGCTTCTTCTAAGAAAGGGTCTAGCTCGTCAAGGCTATCAGGTAAATCGTCAAGCTTCTCTACTGGCTTTTCACCAAGGCGAACAAGTCGTTCATTAGCACGTTCTAACGCGCGTTCTTCACCTTCGTCTTTCTCTTTTATGCGCTTTGCTTCAACCAATGAGATTGTCTTACGGTCTTTCTCTTCTTGATAGCGTTCAATGTCAGCAAACACATAACCAAACTCAGGCTCATCTGCAATACGCGCATCATGAAGCTTATTAACGTAAGCAATCGCTGGCTTTAGGTTATCAACAGAGTTGTACTTAGCACGAATGATGCTATCCCAAGGTAAGGCGTTGTCTTGTTGACTCTCACCCCACTCTGATGGCTCAATTGCCGATGGGAATGACACATCTGGGATCACGCCTTTGTGCTGTGTGCTTCCGCCATTAATTCGGTAGAATTTTGCAATGGTATACTGCACGCTACCTAATGGATGGTCGTATAAGTCATAAGCACGGCCAAGTGGTTTGTGCTGCTGTACAGTACCCTTACCAAAGGTTTGCTCACCAATCACAATAGCACGGCCGTAATCTTGCATTGCTGCTGCAAAGATCTCTGAGGCAGATGCACTGTAGCGATCAACTAACACAGTTAGCGGACCATCATAAAAAGTGACACCGTCACGATCTTTTTGCTCTTCAATACGATTATTCAGGGTATGAATTTGTACAACAGGGCCTTGGTCGATGAACAAGCCAGATAACTGAGTCGCTTCGTAAAGTGAACCGCCCCCGTTTTGACGTAAATCGATGATGATGCCGTCTACTTTAGCTTCTTTTAATTTCGCAATTTCAACTTTAACGTCTTGCGATAAATTGTTATAGAAACCAGGGATTTCAATCACACCAATTTTGCTGGTTAAGTCTGAATATTTTGCTTCAAATACTTCAGATTTTGCAGCGCGATCTTCTAAGCGAATTTTATCACGCGTAATTTCAACCACTTTCGGTGTGCCGTGAGCATCTGCCCCTTTAAGATATTGCAGACGAACTTTTGTGCCTTTAGGACCCTTGATCAAATCAACGACGTCATCTAAACGCCAGCCAATTACGTCAACAAAGTCTTCGCCTTCTTGAGCAACACCAATAATACGATCGTCTGCTTTAATTTGTTCTGATTTATCAGCTGGGCCACCAGGCACTAAACTACGGATAACTGTGTAGTCTTCATCATAGCTAAGCACCGCACCAATACCTTCTAATTCAAGATCCATATCCATCTTGAACTGTTCAGCGCGTCGTGGTGATAAATAAGAGGTATGTGCTTCGATGCTTCGTGCGAATGAATTCATCACGATTTGAAACGCATCTTCACTGTTTGTCTGAACTAAACGTTTTTGCGCATTGTGGTAGCGTTTGGTCAAGACTTCTTTAATGCCTTGCCAATCTTTACCAGTCATTTTTAATCGTAAAGCATCGTATTTAACGCGCTGACGCCAAAGTTCATCAAGCTCAGCTTGGCTTGTTGCCCAATTAGCGTCTTCGCGGTCAAACAGATACTCATCTTCTTTATCGAACTTCATTTCGTTTTCAAGTAACGATAAAGAATAGTCATAGCGTTCAAAACGACGTTTTAAACTTAAGTTAAAAATATCAAAGGCAAATCCCAATTTACCTGTCGACAATGCATTATCAAATTGGTCTTTATATTGCTCAAATGAGGCAATGTCAGAGGCTAAAAACACATTCTTATTGTAGTCGAGAGATTCAATGTAACGATCAAAAACCTTCTCAGATAATTCATCGTTAAATTTAATTGGTTTGTAGTGTGCACGAGTAAATAAGTTTGTCACCCGTTTGCTTGCCGTACTATGTTGGCTTTCTTGCTTGAGTACTGGCAGGTCTTTTTCAGTCAGATTGTCTGAAGATGCCAATAATGAACCTGAAAACAGGGCAGCGACTAACGGAATGAGCGTAAACTTTTTACTCATACACAACTCCTTTATTTTTTACAGCTATTAAATGATATACAGGCTGTCTGCTTTGGTCTTAACTTGCATCCCTGTTACTAACTCAACGTGAACTTCATCTTTATTCACTTCAGTAATAACCGCGTTTACAAGTGCTTGGCCAAGTTTAACTTTAACTTTGCTATTAACCTTGACCTCTGAGGCAGGTAAAGGTTCAACTTTTCCTGAACGTTTTGCAGGAGCAGCTTTAGCAGGCTTATTATTTACTTTAGCGCCTTTTTCGCCAGATTTAGCGTGGTGGCCACTATTCTTTTTGTAAGATTTTGTGTCACCGTCTTTGCGTGGACGTTGTGGCTTCTTACGCTTCGCCATTTTAGCGCGGCTTTCTTCTAACGCTTTTTGTGCGTGCTCAATGTGCTCTTGTTCTACTTTTTCGTCTTGATTACCATCAAGATCGATACGGAACTCAGACTTAGTCACAGCTTCTAAATAGCGCCAGTTTGAGGTGTACTTTCTTAGTGCTTGACGAACCTGAGTCTTACTTACTTTCTCAGAACCTTCAATACGCTCAGCGATATCTTTAAAAATACCTACTTTAAGCGGCTGAATACCGTCTTTTTGTTTAAAACATTGTGGAAATTCTTGGTATAAGAAATCCAGTACTTCATTAATATCTTTTAGCTTGTTTGTGGTTTCCATGTTAGAACCTTTTATTACATCTTTTCATCAAGTGATGAATCGACATAGTGTGTTACCCAGTCGGTCAACTCTTCGAAGTCCGCTTCAATAAGCGCTAAATCACCACGAAGGTGTTCCCAAATACCATTTATAATTTCATCAATTGATTCACAGTCAAGGTCATCCGGTAGACGTTCCCATGCCATATGAATCAAGTCGTTGAGCCTTTCGGCAACAACTTCTTCTTCCCCTTCCCAATCACCAACATCTTGGATTGCAAAGAGGTAATCTTGCACATTTAGCAGATCTTTCATTTTAGATTTGCCTCAAAGCATTTTACCAATGCTTCTAAACCAGCTTGATCATCAGCATCGAATCGCGCAATGCTTGGGCTGTCGATATCAAGTACAGCAAATACTTTACCGTCTTTGAAAATCGGCACAACTACTTCTGAGTTAGATGCAGCATCACAGGCAATATGACCAGCAAATGCATGCACGTCTTCAATGAGTTGTGTTTGTTGTGTTTGCGCGGCAGTTCCACATACCCCTTTACCTACTGGAATACGGATACATGCAGGATTACCTTGAAACGGCCCTAGCACTAATTCTTCAGGTGAATCCATTAAATAAAAGCCCGCCCAATTGATATCCTCTAAAGAGGTAAATAACAGCGCACTAATATTTGCCATGTTGGCAATAACATTTGATTCACCAGTGATTAGCGACTCAGTTTGTTTAACTAATGACTGGTAAAAATCTTGCTTTTGCATACCAAACACCTTCTTATTAAACATACAGTAGCTAAAGGTACTCTTTGTAGACGACAAATGAAACCTTTTAAGGGCAAAAAAAAACATTTTGCCCTCAATTTCAGTCAGCTTGATTAAATATTCTGCTATTGATGAGAAGATTGTGTTGTAAGGCCCTGTCTTAAACCAAATAAAAACAGTCCAGCTGCCAGAGCAGACATCACAGCATTGACTATAAAAGCCATACCTGTTGTAGCGCTAAGTAAGTAGCTGAAAATAGCGCCACCTAGTAAGCCAAGTGTCAGAACACCTGAATAATTAACCTTTGCATACTTATACATAAGTAAATAACCAGGTACCACAAACGCTGCCATAGTAAGACCTACAATGTGGGCATTGGCGATTGCGCTAACGAATAAGTTAAAGAAAATGTTTAAACCATTTCCTTCAAGTGTAAACGCATAATAAAGGCCTAAGATACAACCGATGATCACAGGCGATAATAAAGAAAGTCCGACACTCTTTGCTAAACGATGTTTCATAAATTCCCTAATGTCACAAAGATAATACGAGAAGTGTTAAGCATGGACTAACTAGTTAAAATGCGAAATATCGACAATAGTCGTAATTTGCAGAACAAATGGAAAAGCAAAAGAAACAAAAAAGCCGCTGAATAAATTCAGCGGCTTCAATGATGGTGGAGAGATAGGGATTTGAACCCTAGAGGGGCTACAAACCCCTGCCGGTTTTCAAGACCGGTGCATTCGACCACTCTGCCATCTCTCCGAATGCGAAAACCTACCCGCTTGCGCCAGTAGTAAAAATAATGGTGGAGAGATAGGGATTTGAACCCTAGAGGGGCTACAAACCCCTGCCGGTTTTCAAGACCGGTGCATTCGACCACTCTGCCATCTCTCCGACGGCGTGCATAATAGATAAAGCGGCCGTGCTTGTGAAGCTTTTTTTTCAAAAAACTGTTTAAGTGATTAAAAAACAATTAATTTGCTCAGCATTAGTACAACAGCGTTTAGATTGTGCGCAACATTGAACTTTTCGATTATTTATCTTGTCTATTGATCCACAATAGTTTGCCCAAATATATAACTCTTGATAGGCTTAGTTCAGTTTAATAATTGGAACTAACGAACGTATAAGTTCATTTAAAGGAGCTCTAACAATGGCGTTTAATCAATCGTACAATACTGCAAGACCGGTAATGTCGACTATTGAAACCAATAAAGTTTTAAAGAATACCTATTTCTTACTGGCGATGACACTAGCATTTAGCGCAGTGACAGCAGGTATATCAATGGCAATGAATCTACCTTATTTTATGGGGTTAGTATTTAGTTTGATTGCATTCGGTGTGCTTTTTGTTGTTAACAAAAAGGCAGACAGTGCATCAGGTGTTGCTTGGGTATTTGTTTTCACAGGTTTAATGGGCGCAGGACTTGGTCCAATGCTTAACTACTACGCTGCAATGCCAAATGGCCCTATGCTGATTATGCAAGCGTTAGGCTCTACTGCGTTAATCTTCTTTGGTTTGTCGGCTTATGCGCTTACCACTAAAAAAGACTTCTCATTTATGGGTGGCTTTTTAACTGTGGGTTTAATCGTGGTTATTATTGCAAGCCTAGTTAACTTATTTATTGGCAGCTCAATTACCTTTATGGTTATTAATGCTGCAGTTGTGCTAATCATGTCTGGTTTAATCTTATTTGATACTAGCCGCATTATTAATGGCGGCGAGACTAATTACATTCGCGCAACAGTTGCTTTATACCTGAACGTATATAATTTATTTACGTCTCTTCTTCACCTACTTGGTGCAAGTGATGACTAATTAAATAGTTCTGCTAAAATAGCCCCTTTCTAGGGGCTTTTTTATTGGATGCGTTTTGGCACAATTTGTACTTTCTCTTCATACCGCGCCGACCGATCACGACACAACTCAACGGCTAATTAAATTTGCACAGGCCTGTCTTGAATCTGGTCACTCAATTGCAGCTATCTTTCTTTATCAAGCTGGTGTTTACCACGCAAGTAACCATTTAGAACTTGCCAGCGACGAGCTTCCGATTAATCGTTTGTGGCAGTCGTTAAGTGAGCAAGATATCCCTCTTCTGCTATGTGTCACTGCTGCTGAAAAGCGTGGCTTAGATATCGATAACACAGGCGTGTTTACCGTCGCTGGGCTTGCAGAATTTGCGATGCTTGTCAGTGAAGCGGATAAATGGGTGCAATTTAAATGAAAAACATTTTAGTAATAAGCCAACATAGCCCATTTGACGATCAACATATTCGTGAATCACTCGACACGACACTAATTTTTGCTGCTATTGAACAAAACATTAGTTGGCTTCTAAGTGGTGAGGCAGTTTTAGCATTGAAAAAAAATCAACAACCAGAGCAACTTGGCATTAAAAACTATTTTAAAACCATTAAAACCCTTGAGTTATACGATGTTGAAAACATATATGTATGTGAAAAGTCGTTGATGGATTTTAACCTTTCAGAAGATAGTCTGATTATCGATGTTAAAGTAGCTAACTTTGAGCAACAGCGAGACTTAATTAGCCAACAGCATCAAGTGGTGACCTTATGAGTACCTTGCATATTTTTTCAAAACCCTTAGCTCACTATTGCAATAATATGTTGGCAAATTTAATTTCTTCAGAAGATACAGTGCTACTTGTTAGTGACGCTTGTTATAACAACATGCAGTTTAAGCAGTTCTCTTCAGCAATTCATTTACTTGAAGAAGATGCTGCAGCCCGTGATATTTCATTTAATCAAGGCGATATCGCAATAAACTACGCGCAGTTTGTAGAAATGACTTTAAACGCAAAAAACACGATTACTTGGTAAACCATGCTTGAATTTAATAACAAACAGATAGAAACAGACAAACAAGGGTATTTACTTGATTCAAACGATTGGTGTGAAGATCTTGCACCCATTATTGCTGAGCAAGAGAACATTACCTTAAGTGAGCAGCACTGGGAAGTTGTGCATTTTGTGCGTGATTTTTACGTAGAGTACAACACCAGCCCTGCAATACGCATGCTGGTCAAAGCAATGGCCCAAAAGCTAGGTGAGGAAAAAGGTAATAGCATGTATTTGTATAAGCTATTCCCTAAAGGCCCAGCAAAGCAAGCGACTAAAATTGCAGGTTTACCTAAACCGGCTAGGTGTATTTAATGGTTAATAAAGCCAATAGCAAACCACGTCGCAGCAGCGGACGAACTTATTCAAGGCCGACTCAAAAACGCCAAGTTAAAAAAGCAATTAGCCCTGAGCAGCGAAAAGTGGTGCTATTTAACAAACCATTTGATGTGCTTTGCCAATTTACCGATGACCAAAACCGTAAAACGCTTGCCGACTTTATTACTATTAAAGACGTGTATGCAGCAGGACGCTTAGATAGAGATAGCGAAGGACTGTTGCTACTTACCAACTGCGGTAAATTACAACACACACTCACTGAACCCAATAAAAAAACAGCTAAAACTTATTGGGTGCAAGTAGAAGGTGATGTTACTGATGAGGCTATCTTTGCACTTAACAAAGGCGTAGAGCTCAAAGATGGAATGACCAAGCCTGCCAAGGTTAGGCGTATTGACGAGCCGTCAATTTGGCCACGTACCCCGCCCGTTCGCGAGCGTAAAAACATACCAACCAGTTGGTTAGAAATATCTATCACTGAGGGCCGTAATCGCCAAGTTCGCCGTATGACAGCGCATGTTGGCTTCCCTACTTTGCGATTAATTCGTTACAGCATTGGTAACTATACCCTTGATGGATTAGAGAATGGCCAGTTTAAAGTAGTGAACAACCCTGATGCATAAACCAAATGTCACAGTGGCCGCCATCGTCACATGCCAAGACAAATTTTTACTTGTTAAAGAGCGCGATAAACACACAGGTGATATTTGCTATAACCAGCCTGCGGGTCATCTAGAAGCCAATGAAACCTTAGCAGAAGCAGCTCATCGCGAACTTATTGAAGAAACAGGCATTAGCCTTAATGCCTGTCACCTTGTTGGCATTTATAATTTGCATGCCGCAAATGGCGTTCACTATATTCGTTTTAGCTTTGCTTTTAATAGCCCAGAGCTATTTGAACCATCTCCCCAAGATGATGACATTCTTAGCGCAGATTGGTTTAGCCTTGAGCAAATTAAAAGCCTGCCGCTTAGAAGCCCTCTGGTTTTAAAATGCATTGAAGATTATTTAGCTGGTAAAGCCTACCCACTTAGTTTGATTTACCAATAACCACTGTGATTTTGGCTGGTTTGGGTGTCTAAAAGTTTGCTATGCCCAAACCACTATTACTTGCAATCAATGCCTTGCCTAAATCGCTTTTAATTCCAACTGAAACTCGCATCTTGAGGTGGTTTGGGTATATAATATCGGCCTTTCCATAGCAGTTAAAAAATGACAGCGAATATTATGAGCGAAAATAGTCACATTAAAGTCATCGTGGGTATGTCCGGCGGTGTTGATTCTTCTGTATCAGCGTATTTATTAAAGCAACAAGGCTATCAAGTTGAAGGCCTGTTCATGAAAAACTGGGAAGAAGACGATAATGATGAATATTGCGCTGCAGCTGAAGACCTACAAGACGCACAAGCTGTGTGCGATAAGCTAGGTATTGAGCTTCACACTGTAAATTTTGCAGCCGAATACTGGGACAACGTGTTTGAATACTTTTTAGCAGAGTACAAGGCAGGTCGTACACCAAACCCAGACATCATGTGTAATAAAGAAATCAAATTCAAAGCATTTTTAGAATTTGCAGCACAAGCACTTGGTGCTGATTACATCGCTACTGGCCACTATGTTCGCCGTGAAAAGCGCGGTGATAAATTTGTAATGTGTCGTGGCCTTGATGACAACAAAGATCAAAGCTATTTCTTATACACTCTAAGCCATGAGCATATTGCGCAAACACTTTTCCCTGTTGGCGATATTGCTAAGCCTGAAGTACGCCGCATCGCTGAAGAGCAAGACTTAATCACTCACGATAAAAAAGACAGTACCGGTATCTGTTTTATTGGTGAGCGTAAATTTAAAGACTTCTTACAAAAATTCTTACCAGCACAGCCAGGTAAAATTGAAGATACCGATGGCAACGAAGTGGGTGAGCACGAAGGCTTGATGTACCACACACTTGGTCAACGTAAAGGTCTATTAATTGGCGGCATGAAAGAAGGTTCGGGTGAACCTTGGTATGTAGTTGATAAAGACGTTGATCGTAACGTATTAGTGGTTGGTCAAGGTAAAGACCACCCTCGCCTGTACAGCAATGGTTTAAATGCAAACCAGCTTCACTGGGTTGACCGCGAAGGCCCTAAAGGGACCACACGCTGTACTGTTAAAACTCGTTATCGCCAAGAAGATATCAGCTGTACTTTACTTGTTGGTGAAGATGGTATGGCACGCGTATTATTTGATGAGCCACAAAAAGCAGTGACACCGGGCCAATCAGCCGTATTCTACGCTGACGAAGTCTGTTTAGGTGGTGGTATTATTGATTCGGTGATCAAATAATGACAGAGCACCAAGTCATGGCTTTAGCTGCCATGTGTCAAGTTGTTAAACAAGTACAAAAAGTTGCGCAATATGGCCAAGGCAGTGATCACGAATTAGAAAAATTACTAAACTGTATTGTCGAAACATCACCAAATAGCCCTGAAGACGTGTATCAGGGTAAACATAATTTACGTGAAGGCTATCGCATTTTGATTGCACAGCTTTCTGCCGGCGCAGACAAAGACGTCGAAATCGTAAAATATGTGGGTGGTTTAATGCAATTAGAACGTGCATTAAGTTCAAAACAAAACAGCTTAAATGAATTAGGTCGTCGCATTGATGATGTTAAACGTCGCCTCGACCACTTTGCTATCACAGATGATACTGTAGTAGCAGCGCTTGCTGATATTTACTCATCGGTGCTAAGCCCCCTTGGGCATCGTATTCAAGTGTATGGCAAGCCAGAGTTATTAAAACAGCAGCTCACGCAAAACAAAATTCGTGCCCTATTATTGGCCGGAATTCGTAGTGCCGTGTTATGGCGACAAATGGGCGGTAAACGCCGTCACTTTTTCTTTGCAAAAAGAAAAATCCTCGCCATTGCTAAACAATCAATTTAATTATCGTT
Source organism: Pseudoalteromonas sp. BZA4 (assembly GCF_040104395.1). NCBI lineage: Bacteria > Pseudomonadati > Pseudomonadota > Gammaproteobacteria > Alteromonadales > Pseudoalteromonadaceae > Pseudoalteromonas > Pseudoalteromonas sp. BZA4. Next base: position 159,055 of record NZ_JBECOT010000001.1, on the reverse strand, counting down.
CAAACTAGACAATTTAGGAGTCATTATGGAGCTTTCAGCGTTAACCGCTATCTCTCCGGTAGATGGTCGCTATGGCAGCAAGACCACGGAACTACGCAGTATTTTCAGCGAATTTGGTTTAATCAAATACCGTGTAACTGTTGAAGTTCGTTGGTTACAAGCTTTATCTGCAGCTAGCGCAATCAAAGAAGTACCGGCATTTAGCGACGAGGCTAATGCTTTACTTAATGCCATTGTTGATAACTTTAGTGAAGCTGATGCAGCACGCGTTAAAGAGATCGAGCGCACAACTAACCATGACGTAAAAGCAGTTGAATACCTACTTAAAGAAAAAGTAGCTGATAACGCAGAGCTTAACGCAGTTAACGAATTCATTCACTTTGCATGTACTTCAGAAGACATCAATAACCTGTCTCACGGTTTAATGCTTACCGAAGCGCGTGACAAAGTATTACTTCCATACTGTGACCAACTTCTAAATGCATTAAAAGAAAAAGCAGTTGAGTACAAGTCAGTTGCAATGATGACACGTACCCACGGTCAACCAGCTACTCCTTCTACAATGGGTAAAGAGTTTGCAAACGTCTACATGCGCTTAAAGCGTCAACGTGACCAAATTGCTAACGTAGAAATGTTAGGTAAAATCAACGGTGCTGTAGGTAACTACAACGCTCACCTAAGTGCATACCCAGATTACGATTGGCACAGCCACGCTGAGCAGTTCGTAACGAGCCTAGGTCTAACTTTCAACCCGTTCACAACACAAATCGAGCCACACGATTACATTGCTGAGTTATTCGATGCAGTTGCACGTTTCAATACTGTATTACTTGATTTTGACCGTGACGTTTGGGGCTACATTGCACTTAACCACTTCAAACAAAAAACAATCGCAGGTGAGATTGGTTCATCAACTATGCCTCACAAAGTAAACCCGATTGATTTTGAAAACTCTGAAGGTAACTTAGGTATTGCTAACGCTATCTTTACTCACCTTGCGCAAAAACTACCTGTTTCTCGCTGGCAACGTGACTTAACTGACTCAACAGTGTTACGTAACCTAGGTGTTGGTATGGGCTACACACTTATCGCTTACCAAGCGACATTAAAAGGTGTTAGCAAGCTTGAAGTAAACGAAGAGCGTTTATTAGCAGAACTAGACCAAAACTGGGAATTACTAGCAGAGCCAATCCAAACGGTTATGCGTAAATATGGTATCGAAAAGCCATATGAAAAACTTAAAGACCTTACTCGTGGTAAGCGCGTAAACCAAGAAATCATGGCTGATTTCATCGATGGTCTTGAGTTACCTGAAGAAGCAAAAGTAGAAATGAAAAAATTAACTCCGGCTAATTACATTGGTCGTGCCGTTGAGTTCATCGACAACTTAGCTTAAATTCAAATTAAGACTTAAAAAAGCGAAAGGCCTTCCTTTCGCTTTTTTTATATCAATTCGCTTAGGTCATGTTATGTATCAATTAACCATCAATTCATTAACCAAAGAGCAATTTTTAGCTGAGTATTGGCAGAAAAAACCATTACTTATAAAGCAAGGCTTCAAGGATTTTGCAGATCCGATTGAGCCCGAAGAATTGGCCGGTCTTGCCATGGAAGAAAGCATTGAATCACGTATTGTGACCAATCACTCAGATGATTGGCAAGCATACCATGGTCCTTTTGAAGACTTTAGCTTGCTAACTGAAAAGCACTCAACATTACTGGTGCAAGCAGTTGACCATTGGCATAGCGATGCAGCACAACTACTGGAGCCATTTCGCTTTATTCCAAACTGGCGTATCGATGATTTAATGATCAGCTACTCTACCCCGGGTGGTGGCGTGGGTCCGCATTTAGATCAATACGACGTGTTTATTATTCAAGGTGAAGGAAAGCGCCACTGGCGAGTTGGTTTACCTGATGCGAACTTAAAGCAATTTGCACAAAATAAGAGCCTGTTACAAGTTGAGCAATTTCCTGCCGTGATCGACTGTGTGTTAGAGCCGGGGGATATTCTCTATATTCCACCAGGTTGCCCACATGAAGGTTACGCAGTTGAAAATGCACTTAATTACTCTGTAGGTTTTAGAGCGCCAAATCAACGCGATTTACTATCACAATTTGCCGATCACCTCATCGATACTGAGCTTGGTAATCAACGATATGGTGATGCAGAGCTTAAGTTGCGTTCATCTAAAGGTGAACTTAACCAAACTGAAGCAGAAAAAGTAAAGCAACTTATGATTGCTGCGATTAATGATGACGCAGTATTCAAGACTTGGCTTGGTAACAGTATGAGTCAGCCAAAACATGACATGGATTTAGCGCCTTTAGAGGAGCCATATACACTAGATGACGTAAATGACTTACTCAATGATGAAGACGTTGTTTTTGAGCGTTTAGGTGGTACCCGTGCCATTTATCAAGTAATTGACGATAAAATACTTTTAAGTATTAATGGTGTTAATTATATGCATGATTTAACTGACCTTGAATTAATAACAAAGCTCACAGATCAAACCTGCTTGATCTCTGCTGACATAAATTGTTCAAAAAATAATCACATTTTCTTGAAAACCTTTACTACACTTTTAAATGAGGGTATTTGGTTTTGTTAGGAGCGTGTGTTTATGAGCTATCAAATAGATGAAGTTGAATGGAGTATCGACAAGGAACTCTTACAACAGATCAGAGAGCGAGTATTTGTATGCGAACTACATATTCCTAAAGACATTGAGTTTGATCATTTAGATAAAACAGCACATCACGTACTCGTGACCGACGAGTGTAAATGCCCAGTTGCTACTGGGCGTTTATGTAATGATGGTCTCATTGGGCGAATTGCAGTTTTACCTGAACATCGTAACCGTTCGGTTTACAAATCATTATTGAATTACTTAGTAGGCATGGCTCAAAAGCAAGGCTGTGATTGCGTCAGCATTAATTGCATATTGAACGAAGTAGATAGATTTAAACGAAATGGCTTTTCGGCTGATGGCTTAGTATTTATGGAGGCTGGTATTCCAAGGCAGCGAATGCTCTGCCCTATTAAGCAATTTGATACGCGGCCATTCACTTTGGTGCATTAAGGTATATGTTAAATAAAAAAGCTGAATAACATTATTCAGCTTTTTTATTAGAAGTTATGCTGGCTCGTTTTGCCACATTTCTTCTTTTTCAAATAGCTCATATAAACCATGAGCACGGTTGATTAACAGGTTAGCAAAATCAACTTTGGTTTTATCTACCGCACCTGATTGCATTAGCTGATCAGCCTTCATTTGCCACTGCATTGAGAAATAACGTAATACTTCACGTGCATTATTTGCTGCACTTGCTTCAGCGTGATCGGTAGGTAAACGACCGGTGATCACCCAATAGCTCTTACCGTTTTGTGCTTTAAATTTCCAAATCGCTACTAATGGCGCGATAAAACGGCTTTCTTTTTCTACAACAGTTTGCGGAATAACGCCTTTTTCAGCTAAATGCTTTTGTGCATTTTGGAAACATTCTCTTTGCCAAATAACACTTTGTTTTTGCGCTTCGGCTTGTTCTTCTGGTGTTAATGGTCTTGCTTGTTTTTGTTCCATTGTGGTTACTCTTTTACAACATTTCTGACACTTTAAGGTTTAAAATGGCGCTGTGCAAGTGTTTACGGGGAATCAAAGAGCATTTTAATTTACTTGCGTACTATTCAGTCAACTCAGAAAGAAGAGTTAGGCTCAGTTAAGAATTGCAGCTCTTCAGAGGTTGATTCACGACCTAAAACTTTATTGCGATGTGGGTAGCGACCAAACCTATCAATAATCACTTTGTGCTTTAGTTCAAATTCATAATTACTCATGCCTTTAAACAATTGCTCAGCTTGCTGATTCAACTTCATCTGATTGCTGATACCAAGCTTCTGGTCCTAATTCATTAAACCAGAAATCGATAATCCTTTGCTTATCCATAAACACTCCTTAATTACCCAGTACTTTTGCAGGGTCAACTCGGGTTGCTTGCCACGCAGGATATAAGGTAGCCAAAATAGCGAGAACAAAGGTAACAATCACCGTGATAACAATATCTTGCCAAACTAATTTACTGGGTAAAAACTCAATAAAATAAACCCCTTGTAATGGGTTATCGCCAAATAAGTTACTTGCCCAAGTGAACAGTTCACTGATGTTTAACGCAAGCATCACACCGATAATCGTGCCCAGAATTACCCCGATTAAAGCTTGTGTAAAGCCTTGCATTACGAAGGTTGCTAAAATGGTGCTATCTTGTGCGCCCATGGTTTTTAAAATTGCGATGTTTGCCTGTTTTTCACGTACTTCCATCACTAAAGACGAAACAATATTAAAACTCGCTACGGCAATTATTAAAAACACCACGATATACACAATAGTGCGAACCATTTGAATATCTTGATATAAGCTACCCTGAGTTCTAAACCAACTCGATACATAGACATAATCTGGTATAACTTGCCCAACACGCATCGCTGTTTGATGGGCCGCGAACACATCAGCTACTTGTAATCGTAAACCGGTTACTTGGTTTTGCTCAAAACTCAACACGCTTTGCGCTTTATCAAGGCGAATGAAAGCCGCTGTTTCATCAATTGGGCCACCCATTTTTATAATACCCGCAAGATTCAAGCTAACACGCTTTGGAGCCAATAAAGTGTTACTTTGCTGGTTTATCTGTGGGATTAATAAGGTAACTGGGTCGCCAATTTTAAGGCCCAATCGGTTAACGATTTGTTGGCCTAAAAGCACATCTTCTTGTTGTAGCTGGCTAACTAAGCGCCCTTCTGTGAATTGGTTTAACGCCGACACTTGGTTTTCAAATTCAGGGCTTACACCACGCACTTCAACTGCTTTTAACTCACTTTTATATTGCGCCATGCCGTTGACACTAATAAACGGCGCAGCACCTGTTACACCGGCTTGAGAGCGTAGTAGAGCAACTTTTGACTGCCAATTATTGATTGGTTTGTTAGGGGCAACATATTCAACCTGAGGTACAACCGATAAAAGGCGATGTACTAGCTGCTGCTCAAAACCATTAATAACTGATAAAGCAACAATTAGCACAGCGACACCTAAAAGTATGCCGATTGTCGATGCTTTAGCGATAAAACTAACAAAACCGTTTTGTCCGTCTTTTTGGCCACTATGGGCACGAAAGCGTTTTGAAATAAAGGCACTAAGCAACATGCTGAGACTCTTTAATTGCGAGTTTACCATCATCTAAATAGGCAATTTTGCCTAGTTTATCTGCAAGTTCTAAATCATGGGTTACCACAACAAAACTGGTTTTTAAGCTAGTATTTAATTCTTTAATTAAATCGTAAATCTTAATTGCGTTTTGTTTATCTAAGTTACCGGTTGGTTCATCGGCAAGCACCAAAGCAGGCTCGGTTACTAATGCACGTGCTATTGCAACCCGCTGCCTCTCACCACCTGATAACGCCGAAGGTTTATGTTCACTGCGATGAGATAACCCTACTTTATCTAGCATGTGACGGGCTTTTTCGGTTGCCGCTTTTGCGCTTAAGCCTTTAATTAATAATGGCATTGCAACATTTTCAATGGCAGTAAATTCCATTAATAGATGATGGAATTGATAAATGAAACCTAAATTTTCATTTCTGAAACTGGCTTGTTGTTTACGGTTTAATTTAGAAACCTGCTGACCTTTAATTTCAACCTTGCCTGAGCTTTCGTTATCTAAGGTGCCTAATATATGCAATAAGGTACTTTTTCCTGAGCCAGAGCTCCCTACAACAGCTAGCATTTCGCCTTGATTAAGTGCTAAATCAACCCCTTTTAATACCGCAACCTCGTTATCGCCATCTTGATATACTTTATTTAACTGCTGACAATTGATAACTAAATCACTCATAACGTAATACCTCTGCTGGATTCACTTTTGCAGCTTTTCTGGCAGGATACAAGGTAGCTAAAAAGCTCATCGCAATACTCCCTGCGGCAATAAAACTCAAACTCATAACATCAAATTTAACGGGTAAACTCACGCCCGCTAGTAAATTGATGCCTAACATATTCAATAATTCATTAATGTTGCTACTTAATAGCACACCAAGTAACGCACCAATACTGGTACCGATAAGGCCGTTATATAAGCCTTGGATCATAAACACATGCTGTACTTGTAACGGAGTTAAGCCAAGTGTTTGTAAAATAGCGACTTCACTTTGCTTCTCGCTGACCATCATGGTTAATGCTGAAACGATATTAAACACTGCAACGAGCACGATTAAGCCAAGTAACATCGACATAATGCGCTTTTCCATTGCCACAGCGGCAAATAATGTGCCTTGGCTAGCTCGCCAATCAGTCACAGTGTAATCGTTTAAAATAGCTAACTGAGATTGCAATACTTGCTCAACAGCAAATGGTTCATACAGCGATACACTCAAATTAGGGGCTGCTGATTTTGCTAGTTTTAAAACTCTGCCTAACGAATAGCCACTGGTAAATGCCAATGACATATCAATTTCAGACTGTGTTTCATACAGTGCAGCAACGGTAAACAAGCGCTGACTCGGTACTCTACCAAGGGGGGTATACGAACTAGCGTTAGGCATGATCACCCGTACTTTATCCCCAAGTGAAATACCCAATTTGCGGCTCAAATAGCGGCTAATCGCAATATGGTAGTTGCTGTCCATCACTTGTGACCAATTGCCGGCAACAATTTTATCTTTTACGTTATAGATGGAGCTTCCTTCATCATAAAGGCCTTGTAACAATACGCCGTGCAAATCTTGGTTAGTTTGTAAAATGGCTTCGCCATGGCGGTATAGGTTAACTTGTTTAACATCTTGAGAATTTGCTAGTTGCTGCTTTAACTGCAACATGGTTTCTTTCGAATTATCTTCGGCTGATACTTCAATATGGGGAATTAAACCAAGCATGTTGGTTTTAAGGTTATTTTCAAAGCCATTCATTACTGAACTGACTGTAAACAAGGCCATTAAACCAATAGCAATGCCCGCGATAGAGAAAAATGAAATAAATGAGATAAAGGCATTGCCCTTTGAGGAGCGACTATATCTCAGCCCTATAAAAAGGCTAACAGGTTGAAACATAATAAATTATGGGTATTCCAAGGGCTAAATATGCGCTCATATTAGCATAGATTTAGCTAGCATGGGATGCGCGAAATTGTAAAAAATAATTATAAATCTGATACTTGAACAGTAGCAACCAAATGGTCAAGTAATGCTTTTACATTGGTTGCGATAAACTGCCTTGGTGGATACACCCCCCATACCCCTTCAGGTGCCGGTGCAACATTCGAAAGAACAGCAGTCAACCTGCCATCGGCTAAGTGTTCATTGACATAGTAATCTGGTAATTGCACGATGCCTAACCCTTTTATTGCAGCGTCAACCAATGCCCAACCACTGTTACAGGCTAAACGTCCAGCCACTTTGATGTGCTTGTCTTGGCCCTGCTCTTTTACCCGCCAGTAACTGTTATTACCAATCAGGCAATTGTGCTGATGTAATTCACTCACACTGTGTGGTTGGCCGAATTTATTGATATATTCAGGGCTACAACAAATAACAAGCCTGCGCTGACTAATGCGCCGTGCTTTTAAAGATGAATCTTTTAAATGACCAAGGCGAATAGCGAGATCATACCCATCTTCTAGTAGATTGACTTGTTCATTACTTAAATGGCTGATCACTTCAATATCTGGGTGCTTTTGCATAAACGAATGTACCGCAGGCATGATGAAACTTTCACCATACATCACAGGAGCTGTTAGTTTTATACTACCTTTTGGTGTCAGTTGCTGCTCTGCAAGCAGTGCCGTGGCATCATCCATGGCATGCTGTAATTGTTTAGTTTGATGCGCAAACACCTGCCCTTCTTGCGTTAGCACCACTTTACGGGTTGTTCGGGTTAACAATTGTGTGTTTAATCGCTCTTCTAATTGACTCACATACCGGCTTACATGGGCCACTGACATACCCAGTAGTTTACTTGCTTTTGTAAAACTGCCTGTTTCTGCTACCGCTAAAAACTCATCAATTCCGTGCCAACGATTCATTATTACCATACTGTAAAAGTGTTTTAATAAAACGAAGATTATCATTCATTGAGAAATAAATAAAATAGACTAAGTTTAATACTTACTTCCAACAACTATAAGGGAACGTTATGACTGATTTTATCAAATCAAAAGCGGCTATCGCTTGGGGTCCAAATCAACCACTATCAATTGAAGAAGTGGATGTAATGATGCCTAAAAAAGGCGAAGTGCTTGTAAAGATTGTTGCTACAGGTGTTTGTCATACAGATGCATTTACTTTATCTGGTGAAGACCCTGAAGGTATTTTCCCAGCAATCCTTGGCCATGAAGGTGGCGGTATTGTTGAAGCCGTAGGTGAAGGTGTAACACATGTTGAAGTAGGCGATCATGTTATTCCTCTTTACACTGCTGAATGTGGCGAGTGTAAAATGTGTAAATCGGGCAAAACAAATTTATGCTCTGCGGTACGTGAAACGCAAGGTAAAGGTTTAATGCCTGATGGCACAACGCGTTTCTATAAAGATGGCCAACCAATTTATCACTACATGGGTTGCTCTACCTTCTCTGAGTACACTGTATTACCAGAGATTTCACTTGCTAAAGTAAGCAAAGAAGCGCCTCTTGAAGAAATTTGTTTACTTGGTTGTGGTGTAACAACCGGCATGGGTGCTGTTACTAAAACAGCAAAAGTTCAAAAAGGCGATACAGTGGCTATTTTTGGCTTAGGTGGTATCGGTTTATCGGCGATTATCGGTGCGAAAATGGCGGGCGCTGGCCGTATCATTGGTGTTGATATCAACACCAGTAAGTTTGATCTTGCTACTAAACTAGGTGCAACTGATTTAATCAATCCAAATGACTTTGACAAACCAATTCAAGAAGTCATTGTTGAAATGACTGACGGTGGTGTTGATTTCTCATTTGAATGTATCGGTAACGTTAATGTAATGCGCTCTGCTCTTGAGTGTTGTCACAAAGGTTGGGGTGAATCAGTAATCATTGGTGTTGCAGGTGCAGGCCAAGAGATCTCTACTCGTCCTTTCCAACTAGTAACAGGTCGTGTATGGCGCGGTAGTGCATTTGGTGGCGTTAAAGGTCGCTCTGAATTACCAGAGATTGTTGAGCGCTATATGAACGGTGAGTTTGCGTTAAACGATTTCATCACACACACCATGAAACTTGAAGATATCAACGAAGCTTTCGACTTAATGCACGAAGGTAAGAGCATCCGCTCAGTTATTCATTATTAATCTTTTAATTTGGCGCTAGGATGATTCCTAGCGCCTTTGTTTCAAGGATTTGGTTATGCTAGAAAACATAAGCTCATCAAAAGTCAGCGGTGGCTGGCATAAACAATATACCCACCAAGCTAGCAGCACACATTGTGCTATGCGCTTTGCGATTTTTTTACCGCCAGGTGCCAGCGAAACGAATAAAGTACCAGTGATGTATTGGTTGTCAGGTTTAACCTGTACAGATGAAAACTTTATGCAAAAAGCCGGAGCATTTAAAAAAGCGGCTGAACTAGGTATTGCGATTGTCGCTCCAGATACTAGCCCGCGCGGTGAAAATGTGCCTGACGATGAAAATTACGATTTTGGTCAAGGTGCTGGTTTTTATGTCAATGCGACTCAAGCGCCTTACAATGTGCACTACAACATGTACGACTATGTGGTTTCTGAGTTACCTGCACTTATCGAAGCGCACTTCCCTGTGACGACCAAAAAAGCCATTGCTGGTCATTCTATGGGTGGTCACGGCGCATTGATGATTGCACTTAAAAACCCTAAACAATACGTCAGTGCCAGTGCTTTTAGCCCGATTGTGAACCCGATTAATTGCCCTTGGGGTGAAAAAGCGTTCAGTAATTACCTAGGTAGTGATAAAGCAAGTTGGCTTGAATACGACAGCTGTGAATTAATGAAAAATGCCGTCGCTGATGATTATTTACCGATGCGTATTGATCAAGGTGAGGCCGATAACTTCTTAACTGAGCAACTCAAAACTGAGAACTTATTTGCTGTCGTAAACGAAAAAGATTACCCAGCTGAGATCAACATGCACGCGGGTTATGATCATAGTTACTTCTTTATCAGCAGCTTTATTGACGAACACCTAATGTTTCATCAAAAGTATCTGTGATTAATACTTAATTTTTAGTGTGAGGGCTTAACTTCCTCACACTCTTTAATACTGCGTGTAATTTGCCTGCAAACTAATTGCGGTTGTTGTTCTTTTGGTTTGAGTAAACCAATAACAGCGCTATCAATTTCAAAGTCTAACTTTGCGAATGAAAAGCCTTCAGCATCGGTTACAGTACTGTTAGTTTGATTTGCATTTGTAGTTGCAAGATTTGTTGGTTGTGAGTTTTTTGAATAGCCATCAACTATTGACCCCGCCACTGTACACCCCACTAATTGGTAGCTAACTAAGCAAATAACAAGTTTTGAAAAGCTAATCTTCATTGTTAAAACTATCCATTAATGTAGGTCTCATTTTTGGCTCAGCTTTAACCTCAACACATTCTTTTACTGCGCGACTAATTTGACGACATTTAAGCTCAACGTCTTTGTCTTTACTACCGCTCTCTAGGCCATCAATAATCGCTTTGTCGATTTCATAACCTAGCATGGTCATGGTCATACCATAGTTAACTCGGTCATTATCTTTTTTATCTGCATAAGCGCTTGCCGGCTGTGCTTGACTAGCGCGCCCGCCAATACCATCTGCAACTAGGCCAACTGCAGTACAACCACTGAGTAAATTAACAGATAGTATTACGTACAAAGATTTAAGTATCGGTCCTCCAATACACCTAAGCTTATTTATAAGCATAATAACAAACGCGTAATTTAACTGTAAAAAACTGTAGATTAGTCACAAATATCGCGAATAAACTCTTTTAGAAACCCAACTAACTGCAATAGGAATATTAATAAAAAAGGTAAAGCGCCTAAAATTGCAACGCTACGATTTAATGGCTCATCTTGTAGCAGCAATAATGCAAAGCTACATATGAATAATGCTAGACACCATGCGTAGAGTGTCACACGGTTACTTTGCTCAGAGTCAACCAGCTCTCTTATGACTAAAATCGCGGAGTCAGCGGATGTGGCAACAAATATCAACAGTAGTAATAAGCTTAACCAAATAAACACGGTTCCTTGCCAGTCTAGTTGATTAAAAAATACAAATAAGCCTTGGCTGTAATCTTGTTTTATAGCAACTAAAATACCCGCTTGGTTAAGTCTATCCCATTCAATTGCTGCCCCCGAAAAGGTCGCAAACCAAATAATAGTCACTAAAGTTGGAATACACACAACCGCCAAAATGAATTGCCAAACTTTACGCCCCTGGCTAATTTTGGCTAGGAACACACCAACAAATGGCCCCCACGCTAACCACCAAAAATAATAGTTATATGTCCAATGAGCCGCCCAGTCCGGCGCTTTTAATTGGCTATCGAATTGCCAAGTGCCAGTTGCAAGCAACTGTAAATAGTAGCCTGTTCCATCTAAAGCAATCTTTATAATAGGCTCAATTGGCACCACTAGTAGCAACCAAAAAAGCAGACTAAATGCCAGAAGTACGTTAAATATACTTAGTGACTGTACCCCGCGTCGTAATCCAAATTTAACCGACAGCGAATAAATAACTGCTAACAAACAAACGATTAATGAACCCACTAATAAAGTTGAAGTAACCCCCAACTCTATTTCAACGCCTTTACTGATCAGTAAAGTGGAATTAGCTATGGTGCCGACGACACCAAAAAAAATAGCGATTACCGCAATTAACTTTACAATAAACGACACAGTAAATTTTGCAGGCTTATCAATGCGATTACCAAGCGCCGTTAAAACAGGGGCACAAATATCTCCTGACTTCCCACTGTATTGCGTTAATCCCCCAAGCACTAGCGCAAATACAGCATAGAGTGCCCAAGCATGAGCCCCCCAATTCACTAGGGTTAAAGCGAGGCTACTGGCTAGTCTATCTGGATATAAACTTTGTTTAAGTGGTGGGTCGAGAGAATGTAACGCAGGCTCTGCTACGCCCCAAAAAACCAAGCCAGAGCCCATTCCTGCTGCAAACAACATGGCAAACCAGCCAAAGTTTGAATACTCAACAACAGCCTGCTCACCACCGACTTTACGGCTACCGAGTGGGCTAATGGCTAAAATAATGATGGCAAACAATAAAAAATTCACCAATAAGAAAAAGCTACTACCAGTCCATTTTAACAGCATTTGTACAAACGGCTGAACTTGCTCAGTGATAACATCAGGCAAAATCACAGCAATCAGTGCACCAAACATACACAGTGCAAGCGCGGTTTTTTCAAGAGAGGAGATGGAATTTTTCAATGTGAAGCCTATTTAGTCAGCGTGTTTAGCATACTGTTAGCATGGCTGAAATTCAAACAGCCAAAAGGCTGAAAAAATGACATAGCACTGCGTAAAAATCGCAAATAATAGCAAGGCATGCTTTTAAAAACCCGGCTACATGTCCCTAGTTTCCTCATTTTATTTAATTTGTTGATCGGGTATTGAAATTGCAAAGCTATCATAATCTTTATAGCAAGGAGCAAAGCATGGACTTTAATATTGATTGGTATGAAATTCTCGATAATTTAATTCATCTAGGTATTGCCTATTTACTTGCTCTTCCAATGGCTTTTGATCGAGAAAAAACCAGTAATGGTGCAGGTCTACGAACATTTCCATTAGTCGCTGTTGCATCATGTGGTTATGCATTAGTGGGCATGTCTGTTTTAACAAGTTCAGAGGCAGAATCAAAAGTACTCGAAGGGATTATCACGGGTATTGGCTTTATTGGCGGTGGTGCCATTTTGAAGAACAAAAACTCTACCTATGGAACAGCCACAGCAGCCAGTATTTGGAACATGGGACTTATTGGTATTGCTGTGGCATTTAGTCGTTACGAAATCGCCTTTTTAATGGCGTTGATTAATTTCGTAACGCTAAGATATGTTAAGCGCTTAAAGTAAACAATTAGCTCGCGTCATATTTTGAGTTAACTATGGCATAGCCAGTTTGTTTAACTTTAATCTCAGCAGGGTTTGCAGATTTAACTAATAATCCGCAACGTCTGCTCTGCTCTGCTCTGCTCTGCTCTGCTCTGCTCTGCTCTGCTCTGCTCATCAATGATATAATTAACCGATTCACTTGCTTCAAGGTCAATGACTTGATCTGCACAGCGGATCTGTAATTTAGAAACATCGCTCGCGCCTTCAGTTTTGATTGAACCGCGAGATAAAGATAAATATGACAGCTTATCTTTTGAAACATTGATTTGTGAATTAATCTGCGGTGTACGGGCTAATAAGTCATCAATTTGCTTGATAGTGGCAAGTTTATTTTCTTCTGAAAACTGTTTACCCTCGATATTATCTAACGCATAAATAGCATTGTAAGCAAGATTAAAATCGCCCTTGAAGCTGTACCATTGTAGAGCACTTTTAGCGACTAAATATTGTATATTTGTTGGTAACTTAGCTCGCAGTAAATAGGCTACAGACAACTGCTCATTAAAGCCAAACCATTGCTGTTGATGGTAATAATATTGGCTTTTCAACCATACAAATAATGCTTGTTCTGAAGTATTTTTAGTATGATCTTTGTATAACTCAGCGAATGCTTGCTCAGCTTTTTTAAACTCTTTTGCTTGCAGCATTTTATTGATTTCATCGTATTCATTAATAAAACCACGGCTCGCTTTATCATTTGAGTAATCATTAAAATACTTACCTACTTCAAACGAAAACAGTTAACCCCCTTCTACGGTTTTGCCTTCTTTTGTGGCAGGTGCAAACTCTAAGTTGGTTAAGTATTTATCTGCATTTTTTCACTACCGCGAGTATCAGCTGCCATGATCACTTCAATGTCTTTTGCCTTACCATGTGTATCAACCAAATAATACATTAATGCCCAGCCTTTAAGGCGAGAGCCGTTATAACTACCTGGGTAACGTTTATTTGAATTTTTAACAATGTAAGCCGATGTGACAGCCTGTACATCAGTTGACATCTCGTGCTAAAGCCTTTGTTGGTAATGCGATAAGTGAACAAAGTGCTGCGAGTTTAGTGAATTTAATCATGACATTGGCTCCAAATCCCTTTGATAGGAACTCATATAGCACTAAAAAAGGCGCTTTAAAAGCGCCTTGCTGTCAAGAATGTGCTTAAACATGCCTTGATCTTAAAACATATCCTGGTAAGGGTTTGGTTTTGATAATAAAACTTTTTTATCAAAACCTGGGATTGTCATTGAATCTTCACTAATTTCAATGCCATTTTCATTAATTAAGCCATCTCCAAAACGATAAATTAGCTCATAATGACCTAAATCAGCTTGTTGTTGATAGTCAGCTTGCGCTTTGGCTACCTGAGTGTGACGGTCTTGATATTGCGCCATAACCTCATCACCATGACGCTTTGCAAGCATCTTTAATGTAATTGCAGGTGATAGCACAGTCGCCGTTGCGTTATTACCACCAAAGCCTTTTGAGTTTATAAAGGCAATGTCCATAGCATCACATTGATAGTGTTCAGTACGAATGTCTAAATGCTCGCTATACACATCATCTGCCACTTTATCGATTGTCGTAATACCCTGCATAATGTTGTGACTAAACACACCTAATGCCATAGCTAATTGGTCACCACTAGCTGGAGCAATGGTATGGCCAACATACGCTTTAGGCGCAGCAACCTTCCAATTATCAATTGCAAATGTTTCTGCCACTTTATGATAGATCAGTGATTCTGTTACGCGGTTTTGTGGTGTACTTGAGCCATGTGCCAAAATAAAGCTACGCTTTTGTACCGCCTCTTGGCCAACAATACTGTTTGCTAGTGCAACAGATTTTGCCATCGTGATGTAGTTACCTGGGCCCGGGGCTGTAATTGATTTTTTAATACCATCGGCATTGACGAACACATCTGCAACGCTGCCTAACACATCAGCGCCTAACTCTAATGCCAATGCATCATCCATTAATATAGCAACTTGTGCGCCTTCACCAATTGTAAAACCACAGTTTTCACCAAATGGACGGCTGGTACGGCGATGATCAACCACATCTGTATTATCAAGGCGCTTTAGACCTTCTTCATTTGCAAGTGCGCTCATATTGCCAAAACCTTCAACGATTTCGGGTGTAATTGCACACTCAACAGACGCCACAATAGCTACACGCGTACGACCCGCTTGAATATCGTTTACAGCTGCACGCAGGTTATATAAAAACGTTGCACATGCACCTGATGTAGTAAAGGTTGTGCCCACATTGCCTGTTACATAAGCATTGATAAAGTCAGTAGACATGGTGTTTAAGCCAAGTGCAAGCTGTTTTGTACTCACACGGTCGCCCTGCTGACGCGCACGAATAAGTCCACCAAATCCTTCATCATCAACTTGACCAGCCACAGAAGCTGAGTAAGTGCCAATTTGATCAGGCTCAACGCTATTCATCACCTGCTGCCACGCCAGACCTGTCGAACGAATCGCATCGGTTGCGGCAAAGATAGTCGCTTGCAAGCCTCTTGGTTGATAACGGCTGTTATACATAGCCGAAGGTTCAAAACCTGTTGGTAATTGACCGGCCGCTTTAATTGGATTATCGCGCGTACTGTCATGTTTAATAGCAAGATCAGCACTAATTGTGACTTTCACTTTTTTATCAGTTAATTCTTCAACCTGCCAAGCACTTGGTACTGGAGTTGGTAAATCACGGCGGCGCGTTTCAAAAACAATCTGCTGTTCACCTGACGCTGTTAACGTCATTTTTTGCTGCCATGGAGTCGCATCCACATCGAAGTGGTTTTTTTCAATTTTACGAATAAGTGTGCCAGCTAAAATTTCTTCACCGAACTTAGCTTCGATGTCTGATTCGGCAATGGTATTGCCTTGGGCATCTTTAAGTACACCTTCAGTAAGAGTGACTAAGTTCATTAATGTCGCTAAGCCTAAAAATGTCTCCTGACGGGCTTTAGCGTCCAAGCTGTCTAACACGATACGACGATAACCTTGATGAAAAGAAGTGCGGCCAGCGGCATTAATACCACCCATACCAACAATAACGGGTAATGCTGTCATAAAAAACCTTGAGAAAACGTGTTATGAGAATTAAGCCAAGTTTAAATGGATTAATTAACACGCTTTATGCTTAAATAGCCAAATAACATGCACAATAGGCCAAAAACAACTGGTCGGAGCAATTTGAGTGACGAAACTTCAACAAGTAAAAGCCATTGAAATTAGTATTTTGGTTTATCCCCATTTACTAATAACCAGTTTAACCTTGCCTATCGAAATGCTCAGAGCTGGTGAGGCCTTTGCAAAAAGCCATCGTCAGCAGAACGAATTTAAACCTCTAAACATCAATTTAGTGGCAAGTAGTCTAAAAGCGATCCCTAATCGTACTGGGCTTTCAATTATGCCCGATTGCGAAACCGTCACAGCGCCTGTTAGTGACTTGATTATTGTGCCTGGGATTTGGCGAAACCCGCGTCCTGTGGTGAGCAAACAACAAAGTTTGGTGAACTGGCTCGGTGAATCTTGGCAACAAGGCAGTCATATCATTGGTGTAGGCACTGGTAATTGTTTAGTTGCAGAAGCAGGCTTATTGGATGGCCACCCTGCTACCACTCACTGGCATTACGCAGAGCAATTTAAACGTGACTACCCTAAAGTGCAGCTTAAGCCTGATTTTTTCATCACACAATCTGAGCGCATGTATACAGTTGCGAGTTTAAATGCCCTTGCCGATGTTATTGTGCATATTATTAGTCAATATTACGGACGAGAAGCGGCACAACATGTTGAGCGTAATTTCTCCCATGAAATTCGTAAGCCCTATGAAGATCAGCGCTACCTTGAGGGTGCCGTCGATAAACACCCAGATGAACTCATCGCACAAATTCAATTTTGGCTAAAAAACAATTTAACCTCTGAACTGACTCTGCAAGAAATTGCAGCACAATTTAGTTTAAGCTACCGTACTTTTACTCGCCGTTTTCGCCAAGCCACCAGCCAAACTCCTGTGGAGTATTGGCAACAGTTGCGGGTACAAACTGCAAAAGAGTTATTAGCCTCTTCAAATTTGTCTATTCAAGAAGTTGCACTGGAAGTTGGTTATAACGACCAAGGTCACTTAACACGGGTATTCAAGAAAGTGCTTTCACAAACACCTAGTGAATATCGCACAGTCGTTAGACGAAAACTATTTGGATAAAGCTAAAATGCCGGAAATGTTCTAAGCCAAGGTCAGATAAATCATATTTAAGTTGCTGAATTAAAAATTATTACTAAGCTTTTAGTTAGTTGTATAGGTATTTGTTTGAGTCTAAAAATGTATCAGCTTGATTATGATGAGTTAGTGCAAAGTTGGAATAAAACCCTCGAAGTTTTAGCCTTGTTTGCTGATGTGCCCGTCGCCTTAGTAATGAAGGTAGAAAATAATATTATTAGTGTGTTTTCAAAAAACGATAACCAAGATAACCCTTATGGAATTGGTGACAGTGAAGAGTTAGAAGATTCAGGCCTTTATTGCGAACATGTCGTAAAAACCCAAAAATTACTGAATATTCCCAACGCACTTATTGATGAAGACTGGAAAGAAAACCCTGATATCAAGCTCAATATGATTTCTTATTTAGGTTTACCAATATGTGCAGGAGACACCACCCCATTTGGCACAATTTGTATCCTTGATAGCAAACCCCATGAATACAACGAGTCCGTGATAAAGCTACTCGAAACCATTAAACAAAGCTTCGAAACCCAACTGAAATTATTGCATCAGCAAAAACAAGCGTTTGAACAACAACAATTTGCTGAACTGGCCACTTTAATTAGAGGAATAGCCCACGAGCTCAACACACCACTTGGTAACTGTATTACAGCAGTTGATGTTACCCGGCTTGCTGTCAAAGAAACACAAACCAGACTGATAAAAAAACAGCTTAGCCAACAAGCACTGCAAAATACTTTAGAGACTTTGTTAAATACCAACGAACTACTTGACAGGAACTTAACTTCATCTGCTTATAAGATACGAATTTTACAAGATTTGCTTTATACCAAGTCACAATCAAGTAAAACAATCATGACGTTAGAGCAACTCTCTGAGTCATTGTATAAGCACTTAGAAGAGCAAATAAAACATCGCGATATCAAATTAGATATTAATTATCAAAACCCGCATAACCAATTTGAAGTTGATATAGACTTATTCAAGCAAGTGCTGTTTATTTTATTGCAAAACTCAATTGAACATGCATTCAACAATATTACAGACCCTTTAATAGAAATTGATATTTTTGATTTTGATGAGGTGTTAAAAATTCACTACACAGATAACGGCACCGGTATCAGCAGCACTGAACTAAGCTCAATTTTCACCCCCTTTTACAAAGGTAAAAACAACCAATCAGGTATAGGGCTTGGCCTCAGCATAGCGAAGAAAATAGTTAGCCAACAACTGCAAGGCGATATTTGCGTACAAGAAAGTGATGTAGGCGCCCACTTTTTAATTAGCTTGCCTAAGTAAGCTAATAAGTTTAAATGTCTTTCGTAAATAAAATCTTACTAGTTTGTGGGCTGCCTCTGTCTTCATAGACTATTATGGCATAGCCATTTTTGATAAGCATATTCAGCATTGCAGGAAAACGGTTCATCGACTTCACTTTTCTTTTCGATAATACAACTTTGAATAGCGTTTTACACGAGCATGTACACCGCGCCCTAAGCTCTTAAACTTAGCTTCAAGTACATCTACGCCATATAAAATACCCACCACCAGCACCGATAGTTTTATTGCAGCTAGTAAGTTGTCGGTGGCAATAACAACACCAATTGATGCTAATACCCATATCGTTGCAGCAGATGTTACACCAACTACCGCACCATCTTTTGCAAGCATCACCCCTGCACCTAAAAAGCCGATACCAGTAATGATCTGGCCAACTACACGTGAATGATCAATATCTTCGCCATGCAACATAAACGCTGTTGATAGAAACAAATAAGTACCCAACACAATGAGCGCTGAAGTTCGAATACCCACAGGTTTACCGCGTAATTGACGCTCCATACCAATAATTGCGCCGCAAAAAGCGGCGCTACCAATTGCTGACCAAGAATAAGGGGCAATATCAAATAAACTACTCAGTGTCACTGCACTTCCAAATCAAACTAACAATCAAAATTATAAATAAAAGGCCATCGCTGTACTGAGCCGTGATGAGCCAAAACTAGCCATTTTGCTAAAATCAGCTTTGGCTATTGGGACATGCTGACAATCAATCGCCAATTGTTTTTCGTTTTCACAAAACGGATCATGCACGTACAAGCAATGCTCATCAATATGCGTTACACACACCCAGTGCGGTGACTTTTTACCATCAAACCGATAAGTGCTGATCAATAACACCACCGCTTTACCCTCAGCAAGCCAATCTTCAATGGTAGCCAAGGTTAACTCTTGATAGCGTACTGGCAATTTTGCAGCTATCGCTTCGGCTACAAACTGATTGTGTACTGAATGTAAAATGGCTTTTTTCTTTTCACTTCTTACCCCGTCAATAAACAAAGTATCACGGGTATTTAAAACAACATCGGCTTTAAAACCACGTTTCATTGCTGCAAGTGCTAACCCTAAAGGATGACAACCGCCATGCCCTGAAGTCATGAAGATAGTCGTGGCTTCACGCCAGATATCCAGCTCTTTGAGTTGGCTCATTGCGGTATCATTCAATGATGACATTGCCATTAATAACGCCGCTGGGCCACAGGTAAATTCGGTAGTTTGCTGGTACCAAGGTGTGTGTTTATCGGCATTAAATTCGATATTACGACGAATGTTTTTTTGCATTCGATGAGCATCACTATGGTCATCATAATAATCACTGTAATGACCAAACACCTGATAACCCAGTTTTTCATATAAGCGAATTGCTGATTGGTTGTTTACCGCAACTTCTAAACGCATGTATAAACGGCCCCGTTTAGCCGTTTCATTTTCAAGCGCAAGAAGTAACTGTGAAGCAATCCCTTTGCCTTGCTGCGATTGCAAAACCGCCAGTGAATATAACCGAGCAAGGCGCGTTCCTTTATGGCACCACACTAAACCATAACCAACTAGTTGATTATCTACCTCAGCCACCATCAATAAGCCGTGAGTTGCGCTGATCCAGCGTTTTAAACTACGGCTACTTAATCTATCTTGGCTAAAGCTTTGCTCTTCAATGGCTACAAGAGCTGTCAAATCCGTGGCCTGTGCAAAGCGGATTTGACAAACAGATGCGTTCATTAACCGCGGCCTCGTGCTTCTAGGCGTTGTTTAAACTCATCCATAATGATCATATAAAGCTCATCACCTAAATAGGCATCTTCGACTTTATGGTCGATACTTGGGTTGTCATTCACTTCTAACACGTATGCTTTACCTTGATGCTCTTTAACATCAACACCATACAAACCTTTACCCACTGTTTTACAGGCTTTTAATGCTGCATCAAGTA
Source organism: Pseudoalteromonas sp. BZA4 (assembly GCF_040104395.1). Classification (NCBI taxonomy): domain Bacteria; kingdom Pseudomonadati; phylum Pseudomonadota; class Gammaproteobacteria; order Alteromonadales; family Pseudoalteromonadaceae; genus Pseudoalteromonas; species Pseudoalteromonas sp. BZA4. Next base: position 138,453 of record NZ_JBECOT010000001.1, on the reverse strand, counting down.
CCACTTTAGGTAGCTCAAAGGTTGGCAAGGTCTCAAAGCCACCTGAGAAGAAGCGTTTTGCATCATGGTTATAAATTTGCCAGTGATTACGGGCCATTAAATAACGACACGCATAAATTGCACGGCCATTTAACACCCCGACACGCCAGTCGTATTCGGTGTACATGTACTCTTGTGCAAGCACCAGTGCACTGAACTCAAACAGCTCAGTTAACTTAGCAACTAACTCATCACGAGTAGCAACTTTAAATACGCCTTTTGAGAAAGAGCCTTCTGGCATTTTTAATACCAGTGGGTAGCTAAAGTTTGCTTCTAAACTTTCAATTGTCTCTTCACTTGTATCAGCAACAACGTGAGTTTTTAAACTCGGCACTTTTTGATAATTAAAGGCATCGTGCAAATACACTTTATTACAACAGCGCAGTATCGACTCTGCATCATCTATGACCACTAACCCTAAGCTTTGCGCTTTACTCGCTAAACGATAGGTTGGATGGTCGATGGCTGTGGTTTGACGAATAAACAACGCATCAAATTGTGCAATATTGGTAATTTCATCAAATGTCAGTGCTTGAGCATAAATACCGTGCTTAGCAGCTGCTTTTATAAATTTAGCAATGGCATCTTTATCACTTGGCGGCACTTTTTCTTGGTGATCAACCAATATAGCCATATCCCAACGATAACGACGTTTTTTATCGTGAATACGCCACACTGACTCTGTAAAGCTGCTGAGTTGTTTTACAAACTCTGTAAAGCCAGTGTCATCTAATGATGCAATTGTGCCTTGTTTTACAACACCTTGCTCATCACACACCAAAATAGGCGCAGGATATTGCGAGAATAATGCTTTGGTTGCTTTACTTTGCTGCTCTTTATCTGTGTGACCAAAAAATACAGTGCCACCAGCAAGCGCTTTATGACGCGTGCTGTATTCATCGCTACGTAGCGCATTAATTGTTTTTACACTTGGTAATACCTGATGCTTTCTTGCTTCAGCAAGCAAAGAACAATAATAACCTTTACTTAAATACTGCCCTGTATCACACAAGTTTAAAATGCGTGTTTTTGGCTCATTATGTTTTGGGTAATCACGTAAGTAGGTGTCAAAGGTAATGACATTTTCGAAATTTTGAGCAATACGTTGCTCATTGTTATCAACCACAATCAAGGTTTTAAACACGACTTTTCCTAAATGAAGCCATAAATAAAATGAAAAACACCCAACCAATTAAGTGAACGCATGAGGCTAAACTTCACTTAACTAGATGGGTGCTTGAAATACCAATACGCATTAATTGGGAATTAAGCGTATTGGTATAAGCCTTAAGCTTGATGTGATTTATAGAGGTTTTTTTGCTTTGTGACCAACGAGATATTTTTTACTTGAAGATGAAATTTACTGATTAAAAATACCAATAATTAAATTAACTGTTCTATGGCGTACAACTGTTTTTTGCCAGCAATAGAGAGTTCAACTTCATCATCAAGGCACTTTCCAATCAATTGCTTACCTAACGGCGCTTCTCGGGTTACAACATAAATCGGTTGCTCTTTTACGGTGACCACTAAGCCACCAGCACTTGGGCCCATAAAAAACCATTTGGCGTTATCTTGCTCATCGGTAAGACACACTAATGCACCTTCACGAACCTTATTAAATTCGCTTTCTTTAAACACTGTATTGAATGCTTGTATGTCACGGTAGCATTCATTAACTCGCTCAGCTTGCCCTTGCGCTAGATAAGCAGCCTCTAAACCCAAGGTATCGTATTGAGTTTCAGCAACACTTTCTTCGTGAGTTGCTGCATCATGGGCCGCTTTTGCCGCTTCTTTAGCGTTTTGCAGTTGTGCCTCAAGCGCAAAGCGTAAATGTTCAATTACGTGTGTTTTATTCATATCAAAGCAGTTAAAACAGAAAAGCCGCTATTCTATGGAAAAATAGCGGCTGATGAAAGTAAGTTATAAAACTGACTTACGGCATCTCCATATAGGCTTTGGTTTTATCATCCAGTGTTTGGGTGTAATTTTCTGAACTTAACCCCAATAACTGCGGCAAGGTCGCAGCGATACAAATCGATGAGAAGGTTCCCACCACAATGCCTGCAAATAACGCGATGGCAAAACCCGTTAATGCAGCACCAGCAAGCAACCAAATACAGGCAATGGTCGCAAGTGTTGTGCCTGAGGTGATCAACGTACGTGTTAAGGTAGAACCAATTGCATCGTTAATCACAACATGGGGGTTAATGCGTTGATTGTCTGGCTGAATACGTAAAAGCTCTCTGACTCTGTCGCCAACAATAATTGAGTCATTTAATGAATAGCCAATAATAGCCAGTAAACTCGCCAGCACGGTTAAATTAAACTCAAGCCCAAGTAAGGAAAACAAGCCCAGCACTAAAGTTAAATCATGTAACAGTGCAACCACTGAACCTACTGCGAGTCGCCATTCAAAGCGCACGGCAAGATAAACCATAATTGCAATCAGCGCTGCAAATAAAGCTAAACAGCCCTGTTCAAAAAGCTCATCACCCACTTGTGAGCCTAAAAATGAGCTAGATAATACGCTATAGTCGACGCCTTGCTCATTCAGCTCTGCTTGCCAAGTACTCGCTTTGCTAGCCTCTGGTGCTTCTCTTAAAACAAAGTGATATTCACCCGCTTTACTGATAGCTAATTTACTCGCAACCTCGGGGCTTAACTTAGCCTTTAAATCAGCAATTGTCGTGACTGACGTTGTGTTGATTTCAGTGATGTAGCCACCTGTAAAATCAAGGCCAAAGTTTAGTCCTTTTACAGATAAAACAGTTAAGCTCGCGATGACTAAAACACAGCTTAGAACTAGCCCTAAAACGCGTGCTTTACTCGCTGCAGTTAATGTTGACCAACTCATGCTTTAGCCCCCGTCAAATTAGTTAGTTTAATGTAGAGTGTTTGGCTAAGCGCTTTTGAAATATAAACGCCAGTAAAGACACTGGTTAATAGCCCAAGCGCTAACGTGATTGCAAAGCCTTTCACCGGCCCATAACCAATGGCGTATAAAATAATTGCCGTGATCATCGTAGTCACATTGGCATCAAAAATGGTCGTAAATGCTTGGTTATAACCTTGCTCAATCGCTTGATATGTAGGTCGACCTTTACGCTTCTCTTCTTTTATTCGCTCAAAGATAATCACATTGGTATCAACTGCCATCCCTATCGTCAGAACAAGCCCTGCAATACCCGGTAAGGTCAGCACAACCCCCGGCAATAACGACATTAAACCAACTAAAGCCGTTAGATTAAGCAATAAAGCAATATTGGCAATCAGCCCTAAGCGACGATACCAAAGCGCCATAAACGCAAGGGTAATACCGATACCCAGCATTAACGCAGCTAAACCGTGCTCAATGTTTTCACTGCCTAAGCTTGGGCCTATGGTTTGTTCTTGAACGATTGTCACTGGCGCTGTGAGCGACCCTGCACGTAGTAAAAGCGCTAAATCGTAGGCTGCTTGAGAGCTTTTCATATTAGTAATGCTAAAACGAGAACTTAAATGCTGGGCAATGTTTGCCACATTGATCACTTCGCTTTTTTTAACAACGTCGCCATTTGCATCACGTGAGTATTCCGAATACACCGTGGCCATTGGCTTACCTATGTTGTGCTTCGAAAAAGTAGACATCGCATCGCCACCTTGCGAATCTAAACTGAGCTGAACTAAAGGCTTGCCCCATTCATCTTTGCCAACACTGGCATTATTAATGTGATCACCTGAAAAAATAGCCATCGGATTTAAATTAACAACGCCACCGCCTTGTACATTAAACGCTTTACCACCTACTTCGACGACCTGATAAAAATCGAGGGTCGCAGTTGCACCAATAATCCGTTTCGCTTCTGATGGGTCCTGCACACCAGGTAACTCAATGCGAATGCGCTGCTTACCTTGTCTTTGCGTTACCGCTTCTGTGATACCAAGCTCTTCAATGCGACCACGCAGGGTTGTTAGGCTTTGCGCCATAACTTGTTTATTGAATTCGTTTTGGCTTTGCTCGTTAAAATGTAGTAATACCGTGGTTAGGTTATTCGTTGTTGATTTAGTTTCCATCAGGCCTTTGAATTGACCTTGTAACGTTGGGACAAGTCCTGCAAGTTGCTCCTCACCACTTGGTAAAATTTGTAACTCAACCCCATCTTTTACTTCACTTGCCCGGATCCCACGAATTTTGTCTTTACGAAGCGTCAATTTAGTTTGTTGATACACACTGTTTAAGTGCTCTTGCATTGCTTTATCTAGGTCAACATCAAGCACAAATAAAACGCCACCATTTAAGTCGAGTCCCAATTTAATCGGTGAGAGACCCAGCTGCTGAAGCCATTGTGGGCTTGTCGCATGCTCAACAATTTTAGCCTCTAGCTGTGGGTATTGCGTTTTTATAAAGCTCAACGCATTAGCACTTTGAGTCGGCTCAGCTAATAAAATAGCCAGTTGTGCTTGGCTATCATTGGCTTCAGTCACTTCAAAACCATGTTGATTTAGTGACGTTGTCACACTTTGCAGCGTCACAGTTTGATCTGGCAAGCTAATGTGCAACCAGGATTTGTTAGGGTAAAGGTTAGGTAGTGCGCTAACCGCTAATAAAATACACGCCGCTATCATAGCGACATAACTCATTTTTAGTCGACGCCATAGCGCCGGCTTAGGTTTATGTGACATACATGACTTCCTTCCGGCATTGTCAGCCGGTAAAAATTTAATTCCAAAAAATAAAAAGTAACGAAGGAAGTCGTTTAGCTATGATAGGTCGTATTGGCTTTATACAAGAGATTAGCGTCTTTCCAGCCACTAATGCGGGATTTACGTTGAGTGGCTAATGCAAACCATGGGATCACACGCACAGCACTTGGCGGCGCTAAAAAGTGCTCTTTTCTCCAGTCTTCAGCAAAGAATTCAATTAATAGCTCGTAATCAGGATCAACCTGACTGTGATAAAGAAATAATGATGAATTACTGGCAGTTAAACGCGGCACTAGGGTATCAAACCCCGACGGCTCTACCGGTTTAGGATGTTCAACTGTATGAGTTTGTGAAATAACTGGGGTTTTAGTCAGCTCGACTTGGAACAATTTTGTCGCAGCAAAGTGTGAGTGAGTGTCAGGCATAGCCATGCTCTGTGCGCTAAAGAACACAGTAAATAGCAAGATAATGACTGAGAAAAACCGTAACAAGAATTGACCAATAAATTAAGTAGATACCGTGGGTATAATGGGGGTAAAAAAATAAAACACAAGGTATTACTAAAATAAAAGTGACTAAAACAAAAGCGGGCCTAATTAGGCCCGCTTAGTAATTTAACTTTGTTAAACTTCTAATGATGACATATCGATAACAAAGCGTGAGGCCATATCACCTTGCTTTAACTTATCAAAAGCGTCATTAATTTGGTCCATTTTGATCATTTCAACTTCAGGTAAAATATTATGTAACGCGCAGAAATCTAAGATTTCTTGAGTTTGCGCTATACCACCAATCAATGAGCCTGCAACACGGCGACGCCCCATTAATAATGGCACTGAGTTAGTCTCTTCAAGCTCACCTACTTGACCAACCAATACTTGCGTACCATCAATATCTAAAAGCGGAATATACGGCGTAAAGTCGTGTTTTACCGGAATAGTGTTAATGATCACATCAAATTGATTTGCATGCGCTTGCATGGCATCTTCATCGCTCGATACCAATAAATCTTTTGCGCCATAAGATAAAACCTGCTGTTTTTTCTTATCACTACGGCTAATCGCCGTAACATGTGCACCCATTGCAGCTGCGATTTTAATTGCCATGTGCCCTAAACCACCTAAACCAATCACACCAACACGGCTACCAGGGCCGACATTCCAAGTGCGTAGTGGCGAATAGGTTGTGATACCCGCACATAAAATTGGTGCACATTTAGCAAGGTCTAAGCCTTCAGGCACACTTAGTACAAATTCTTCACGCACCACAATGTGTTTTGAATAACCACCTTGAGTGAGTTCACCACTAATGCGGTCTTGTCCTGAGTAAGTTCCTACCATACCTTCGCGACAAAACTGCTCTTCACCGTTATGACACTGATCACAGCTTAAACAGCTATCAACCATACAACCCACAGCAACATTATCGCCCACTTTATATTTAGTAACGCCGCTGCCTACTTCAAGGACGCGACCAACGATTTCGTGGCCTGGTACCACTGGGTACTGAGTCCAGCCCCAGTCGTTTTCTGCGGTGTGTAAGTCTGAATGGCACACGCCACAATATAGAATTTCAATTGATACATCTTCATCACGAAGTGCACGGCGTTCAAAATGATACGGCTCTAATGGTTTTTCAGAATCATGTGCTGCATAACCGACGGTTTTCATGCTTACTCCTTAGTTTTCTTCGTGTTTTATTCATGCATTTAACTAATTTGCTAATGCGCTTGTGTATAATGCATTCAGTATAGAGGTAAATTAACAAATTACACTTGCCTAAAACACGAAAGCTTTTGCCTATTTTTATCAAATTGATTTTTAAGAGACCCCCATGCGTGGAATGAGCCGCAAAGAACAGGTGACGAGATCGCCTGATGCAATGAACCTATCACAAAGCATAAAAACACTCTGGCCCTATTTAATGACCTTTAAAGGCCGGGTTATTTTAGCCGTCTTAGCGCTTATTGCTGCAAAAGGCGCCACATTGCTGATGCCTTGGGCACTAAAAGAAATAATTGACGCGGTTGATGCGAGTATCAACCCGCTATTAAGCGTTCCTATTGCCTTGCTGATCGCTTATGGTTTGCTGCGCTTTGCCAGTGTATTTTTTGGTGAAGTACGCGATGCGTTATTTGGCCGTGTTACTGAGCACGCAATGCGCCATATTGGCTTAAAAGTTTTTAAACACTTGCATAGTTTAGAACTTGCCTTTCATCTTGACAGGCAAACAGGCGGTATCAGTCGCGATATAGAGCGTGGCACAAGTGGCCTCAGCTTTTTAATGCGCTTTTTGATGTTTAATATTGTGCCAACCCTATTTGAAATAATCACAGTAGCCATTATTTTTGCAACCTTGTTTTCACCTTGGTTTGCACTGGTAACATTAATTGCGGTTGCTAGTTACATTGCTTTTACTGTGATTGTAACTCAGTGGCGTAACCGATTTATTCGTGAAGCAAATGCTGCCGATAACAACTCAAACACCCGTGCAATCGACAGCTTACTAAATTACGAAACCGTTAAGTACTTCAACAATGAACACTATGAAGCGAGCACCTACGACGGCTTTTTAGCTAAATGGGAGCAAGCAAGGCTTAAAAATCGTTTATCATTACTTGCGCTTAATTCAGGACAAGCACTTATTATAGCCACGGCTATAACAGCGCTGATGTGGCTTGGTGCCAGCTCAGTGGTCAATAAAGAGCTGACAATAGGTGAGCTTGTGATGATCAATGCTTATATGATCCAGTTATTTTTACCACTTAACTTTTTAGGTTTTGTTTATCGTGAGATACGCCGTGCGCTGACTGACCTTGAAAATATGCTGGGGCTGTTAAATCGAAAAGCCGCCATTAGCGATGACAAAGATGCAAAACCATTAAATGCAACCAAAGCTGCTATTCGATTTGAAAATGTGTCGTTTAGTTACGACAAACAAAGGCCAATTTTAAATAACTTAAGCTTTGAGGTTACTTCTGGCAGCAAAGTGGCGATTGTGGGTGCCAGTGGCGCAGGTAAAAGTACTCTAAGCCGCCTGCTCTACCGTTTTTATGATGTTGATGCAGGTAAAATTTATATCGATGAGCAAGCTATCAACACAGTGACACTTGAAAGTTTGCGCCAAGCAATTGCCATCGTACCGCAGGATACCGTGCTATTTAATACCAGCATTCGCGAAAACATCGCCTACGGAAACCCAACAGCAAGCGAAGGTGAAATTGATCAAGCCATAAGCCTTGCCCATTTAGATGGATTTATTGCCAGCCTAGATAAAGGCGATAAAACCCTTGTTGGTGAACGCGGTTTAAAAGTATCAGGCGGTGAAAAACAACGCATTGCAATTGCCAGAGCCATTTTAAAGGGTTCACCCATTTTATTATTTGATGAGGCAACATCGGCGCTAGATTCGCATTCAGAACAAGCCATTCTCAGCGCGATGCGTGAAGTTGCACAAAGACATACCAGCTTAGTCATTGCGCATCGTTTATCAACAATTACTGACGCTGACAAAATTATTGTTATGAAACAAGGACAGGTTGTTGAGCAAGGTCAGCACCATCAACTGCTTGCAGCGAATAGTGAATACGCACGAATGTGGCAGTTACAGCAAAGCGAAGAATAAACACTGTTAACTAGTAGTTTAAATGATTAGAATAACCGCTTTATTTTTATCTATAACAAAAAGGCAACACGCAGATGGGCAGAGCTTATCAAAACAAAAAAGACTCAATGGCAAAAACTGCGGGTGCAAAAACCAAAGTTTATTCAAAGTACGGAAAAGAAATTTATATCTGCGCTAAGAATGGTGGTGTTGATCCCGATGGCAACTTAGCGCTTCGTCGCTTAATTGAGCGAGCTAAAAAAGACCAAGTACCTACGCATGTAATCGAGCGTGCAATCGATAAAGCCAAAGGCGGTGGCGGCGAAGATTACGTAGCAACTCGCTACGAAGGTTACGGCCCGGGCAACTGTATGATCATTGTTGACTGTTTAACCGACAACAACAAACGTACCTTTGCTGACGTACGTGTTTGTTTTACAAAAGCGAATGCAAAAATTGGTGCGCAAAACTCAGTATCACACTTATTTGATCACCTCGCTATTTTTGTATTTGATGGTGATGATGACGAGGCTGTTTTAGAAGCACTAATGATGGCTGATGTTGATGTAACAGATGTAGAAGTTGAAGACGGTAAAGTGACTGTATTCGCTCCACATACTGAGTACAACAATACCCGTACAGCACTTGAAGAAATGGGAATTACTGATTTCCACGAAGATCTAATTGCTTTTGTGCCGCAAGTAGAAGCCCCCATTGAAGGTGAAGACGTTGAAGTCATGGAACGCTTTTTAGCCATGCTAGAAGACTGTGACGACGTACAAAACGTTTACCACAACGCACAGTTTTAATTAAAAAGGCCAACCCAGTTGGCCTTTTACCTTTTAGCCCAAAGGAATCAACATTGAATACCCTCGAAGAGTTAAAAGCCGGTTCTCTATTAGGTTGTACACGGCTTCAGCTTGTTGCAGAACTAACCGAATTCCCAAAAGAAATTTATACCCTAGCCGATACGTTAGAAATCCTCGATTTATCTAATAATCAGCTAAGTGATTTACCTGACGATTTTTACAAATTAAAAAATCTCAAACGGCTGTTTTTATCATTTAATCAGTTTAAACATATTCCAGACGTGCTAAGACAATGCCCAAACCTAATCATGGTGGCATTTAAAGGTAATCAAATTACTGAATTTAAAGCGCACTGTTTACCAACGCAGATTGAATGGCTGATCTTAACTGATAATCAAATTCCTGTTTTACCTGATACATTTGGTGAGTACAGCAAGCTTAAAAAGCTCGCACTGGCAGGTAATCAGTTAACTCATTTGCCAGTTTCAATGGCTGATTGTAAAGAGCTTGAGCTAATACGTTTAAGTGCCAATAAGCTTACAAAAGTTGAAGATTGGCTTTTAGCTTTACCGAAACTTGCTTGGCTTGCCTTCTCTGGTAACGATTTAAATCGCTCAACTAGCTTACACTGTGAGCAGTTTAGCAAAATCGCACTGGATGAAATCGAAGTTAAAAAGCAGATTGGCCAAGGTGCGTCTGGGGTTATTCATTTGGCCAACTGGCATCAACGTCCTGTTGCCCTTAAGTTATTTAAAGGCGAGATCACCAGTGATGGCTATCCACTTGATGAGCTAAATTGCTGTTTAAAAGCAAGTGAGCATCCAAATCTCATAAAAGCATTAGGCTATGTTGATGAAGAGACACAACTTGGTTTAGTGATGGAGCTTATCAGTAAAGAGTTCACAAATCTTGGTTTGCCGCCCTCCCTTGCAACTTGTACCCGAGACACATTCGAAGACAACTGTCAGTACGCGCCAGAAATGGTGCTAAAAATCGTCAAGCAAATGGCAAGTACCCTCGCCCATTTGCATCAAAAACAAGTAAGCCATGGTGACATTTATGCCCATAACAGCATGATCAATTCACATGGCGAGTTATTATTTGGTGACTTTGGTGCTGCAACTGACTTATCAATACTGCCGCCTAATCAACAGCTGCTATTAGAAGGCATTGAAGTACGTGCCCTTGGTTATTTTATCGATGATTTACTGACTGTAGTCACTGAACAAAACGACATTACCGAGATGCTTGCTGACATAGCTCAAGAGTGCTTAGGACTCAACTCAGACAAACGCCCTCGCCTTTCTGAGCTAGTTTCGCGATTATGAGTGTAGTTAATTATAAATAAAGCCTCAGTGAGGCTTTATTTTTGCTTTTTAAACGGGAACACCTGCTGCTTAATCATTCCTTCACCCACTTGAAACTGCTCAGCCCTAAATAGCCGATGATAAAGACGTGCCATGCTATAAAAATCCATTTATCAATTTTTTGCAGCTTAACACAGGAGAATTTAGGAACAAATATACGCTGAGTCATCTCGAAAATGTGTAAATAAAGAATTAATAGCGAAGAACTGTCTAATATTATTGAACATCCATATCCTTATAAAACGATTTAGGCTTATATAAGAATAAGCCTTTAACTATTACTGAAATGCTTTATCAAACTTATCTTGATCAAGGTATTTATCAAATGCACCTAAAGCATTACCCACACTTGGCTCAGCCATTAACTCTTGCATTGCAACTTCACCGACAATACCGAATGCGTTTTCCATTGCTCCCTGACCGCCGACTTCTATCGCCGCCTTAGCTTGCTTTGGACAGTCTTCAGTTAATAAACGCGTAACTAACGCACCAACATAGCGATTAGTGTCATCCATATCTTGCTCTGTCACGTTCGCGAAAGGCTTAATTATACTATGCGTCGACATACCCAGATAAATCCACTTAGCGAGATTTTTCCGCTCTTTGCCATTTAGTGAATCAGTTAAACACACTGCAAGTTGCTGAGCTTCTTCTGATGCTGAAGCATAACTAGGCAGTAACGACATTACAAAGAGTGAAGTAGTTAATAAGATTTTTTTCATTATTTTCCTCATAAACTGGGATTAACCATAGAATTCTACTTCAGTTTTTACACCAAATGGTATAATGAATTCTCTAAATTCAGGGTCCCCTTGCTGAGCTTTTGGATATTTAAGGTTATACATATTCTTTTTAAACATATTTAAGAATTGCTTATTTTGCAGCTTATTATCCAATACACTGACTTTCACAACATCACCCGCTTGATTAACCATCATCATAAATAAAATTTTATCATCAGATCGTCTGAAGTCGTCTTTTGCTTTTGTTATCACATCTTTGGGAATATTAAAATCGGGTAGGTTTTTATCTTGTGTTGATGAGCAAGACACTAACAAGAGGCATAAAGGTATTAAAAATTTATTCATCATCTGTCCCTAAAAATATTTAAAGACAAGATACTGTGAATAAATGCTTTTATCCAGCAAAAACCAAAAAAGCCACGATAAACGTGGCTTTGTTGGATAAAGCTTAAACTTTTACTGTTCTATTATAAGAACTGACCTAGCGCTTTAACTTGGTCTAACATGCGGTTTGAGAAACCCCACTCGTTATCGTACCAAGCCATCACTTTAACAAGCTTACCATCTACTTTAGTTTGGGTAGAATCGAAGATTGAAGACGCAGGATTGTGGTTAAAGTCGATAGAAACAAGCGGTAGTTCGTTGTATTCAAGAATACCTTGCATTGCACCTTCTGATGCAGCTTTAACGACTTCATTAATTTCTGCTGCAGATGTTTCACGCTTAGCAACGAACGTTAAGTCTACTAAAGATACGTTGATTGTTGGAACACGAACTGCCATGCCGTCAAGTTTACCCGCAAGTTCAGGAAGTACTAAACCAACTGCTTTAGCTGCGCCTGTTTTCGTTGGGATCATTGACTGAGTTGCACTACGTGCACGGTATAAGTCTGGGTGATAAACGTCAGATAAGTTTTGATCGTTTGTGTAAGCATGAATTGTTGTCATGCTACCTTGCTCGATACCTACTGTATCGTTGATTGCTTTTGCAATTGGCGCTAAACAGTTTGTTGTACACGATGCATTTGAAATGATGTTACTGTCAGCGTTTAATACTTCGCTGTTAACACCATGAACAACTGTTGCATCCATGTCCGTGCCTGGTGCAGAAACGATTACTTTTTTAGCACCCGCTTCAATGTGTTTAGCCGCTGCGTCACGTGAAGTGAATAAACCAGTACATTCTAAAACGATATCTACGTTTAAAGCTTTCCAAGGAAGGTTTGCTGGATCACGCTCTTGCGTAAGGGTAATTTCATCATTACCAATTAGCATGGTGTTTTCAGCAAGTGTTACTTTTTGAGAAAATTGACCGTGTACTGAGTCAAATTGAGTTAAATGCGCGTTAACATTTGCTGGCGCTAAATCGTTGATTGCAACGATTTTGATTTCGTTGTTTTGAGCTGACTCATAAAGGGCACGTAATACGTTACGACCAATACGTCCATAGCCATTAATTGCAACATTAATCATTCTAATATCTCCCGTTAATTATTTTACTTCACTTGCTTGGCGAGCAAGCGCTTCAATGGCTTGCCAGTCTTTGTTTTCAATAAGTTGTTTATCTAGCATCCAAGTACCACCTACACAGATTACGTTTTTAAGTGCCAGGTAATTAGGTGCTGTTTCAAGGCTAATGCCGCCTGTAGGGCAAAAAGTTACTTGTGGTAAAGGGCCACCAATTGATTTCAGCATTGCTGTGCCACCTGCTGCTTCTGCAGGAAAGAACTTTAAGAACTTAAAGCCATGGCTTGCTAATTTCATTACTTCACTTGGTGTTGCTGCACCTGGTAAAAATGGAATATCAGTGTCTTTAGCCAGTGCTAATAATTCGTCGTTTACACCTGGGCTAACCATGAAGTCAGCACCGGCTTCAAAAGATGCATTAAATGTTGCTTTATCAACCACGGTACCTGTGCCAACGTATGCTTCTGGTATGGCTTCTTTCATTAGCTTTACAGCTTCTGCCGCAATCGGCGTACGTAAAGTAATTTCTAGTGCTTTTAAGCCACCGTTATAAAGCGCACGTGCAAGGGGTGCTGCATCTTCAAGTTTTTCGATAACAACAACCGGTACCACAGGTGCCGATGATAAAATTTTCTCAATGCTCATTGTTTGTTCCTCATAGCCCAGTAACGGCGTATTATTATTCTAAACCAAAGGCACTTGCGCCTAGGTCTGCACTACTTACTATATTTCTGAAACCTGCGAATAACTCTCGGCCTGTACCATATGTTTGGCTTGGTTGGCTAAGTTGTAATTCACGTTTTGCTAATTCTTCATCGCTTACGTGTACTTTCAATACACCCGCTGGTGCATCAAGCGTCACTAAATCACCTTCGTGAATTTTTGCGATTACACCACCTTCAACCGCTTCTGGTGCTAAGTGGATTGCAGCAGGAACTTTACCTGATGCACCCGACATACGGCCGTCAGTCACAATCGCCACTTTGTAGCCTTGGTCTTGTAGTGTTGCCATTACTGGCGTTAGTTTGTGAAGCTCAGGCATGCCTTTCGCTTTTGGACCTTGCTCTTTAATTACAGCAATAAAGTCTGTGTTTAATTCACCACGGCTATACGCTTCTTGTAACTCTCCTTGAGAGCTAAATACTTTAGCTGGCGCAGAAACAACTTGATGTGACTCAGCCACTGCAGATACTTTAATAACAGCTTTACCAAGGTTACCTGTAAGAAGTTGTAAACCACCTTGCTTGCTAAACGGGTTATCAATCGGACGTAACACTTCTTCATCGTGTGATTTTTCTGGACACGCCACCCATTTAACTTTGCTTGGGCCAGTGCTGTTAGTCATGATCACTGATGAATCTTTATCTAGCATTGGCTCTGTGGTGTATGCTTCTAAGCCATCACCCACAATCGTTTTCACGTCGTTATGTAAGTAACCTTTGCTTAGTAGTTGCTTCATTAAGAAGCCCATACCGCCGGCAGCTTGGAAATGGTTCACATCTGCTGAGCCGTTCGGGTAAATACGTGTAAGAAGTGGCACAACTTCTGATAAGTCAGCCATGTCTTTCCAAGTAAGGATTACACCCGCTGCTTTGGCGATAGCTACTAGGTGGATTGCGTGGTTTGTTGAGCCGCCTGTTGATAACAAGCCAACTAAACCATTAATAATTGTTTTTTCACTTACTACGTCTGCAAGGCAGTTAGCATCTTTTGTTTCGATTAACTGCTTTAACATGGTTTCTACAGCATGACCTGTTAAACCATCACGTAGCTCTGTGTAAGGGTTAATGAAAGAGCTACCTGGTAAATGTAGACCCATAATTTCCATTAACATTTGATTCGAGTTTGCGGTACCGTAGAAAGTACAAGTACCGGCACTGTGATATGATGCGCTTTCTGCTTCTAAAAGCTCTTCGCGACTTACTAAGCCTTGTGCAAATTTTTGACGAACACGGGCTTTTTCTTTATTCGGGATACCCGACTGCATTGGACCAGCTGGTAAGAAATACGTTGGTAAATGACCAAATGATAAGGCACCAATTAAAAGTCCAGGGACAATCTTGTCACATACACCTAAACAGAAAACACCGTCGAATACGTCATGCGATAAAGAAACCGCAGTAGACATTGCAATCACGTCACGCGAGAACAATGAAAGCTCCATGCCATCACGGCCTTGTGTAACACCGTCACACATAGCAGGTACACCACCAGCAACCTGTGCTGTAGCATCAAACTTAGTGGCAAGGCTTTTGATAATTTCTGGATAGTCTTTGTAAGGAACATGCGCAGAAAGCATGTCGTTATAAGCGTTGATGATAGCTAGATTTGGTTGCTCGTCTGCTTTTAAACGAGCTTTGTCATCGCTGCTACAAGCAGCCATAACGTGTGCAATATTACCACAGCCTAAACCAGCACGAACTCTTGTTTGTTTTTTTGCGTGCGCGATTCGCTCTAAATAAGCTTGGCGGGTCTCTTTACTGCGTTCGATAACGCGTTCGGTGACTTCTTGGATACGAGGATGCAACATATAAATTCGACTCATCTCTATAGTTAGAGGATAAAGGCTCAGTAACAATTACAGACTCCACGAAAATAATTGTACTGAGCAACTTTGATTTACCCGTTCAAAGGTACGCTGACAGGCTGTCTCTCACAACCAACCTGACACCGGTGTCACTGTATTAACTCATGACTGTGACACCGGTGTCAACCTTATCTGTTAAATTTAGTTTAATTTTTTTAAATGACCAAATAATGAACAATTAAATTTTAGTAGAATATGAGTAGAATTCATGTAAAGCACCACTATCAAAGGTGTATGCATAAGAAAGGTTTTGTTGTGAGCTTTATTTAAAAACAGCAACTTAGATCATAAAAATGCAATTTTTAGATTGAAAATAAAAAAGCCCGAGAACGCGTCACTCATTCTCGGGCTACTGTGAAAAAACAAGATGAAATTTATTTAATTGCTGCTGTCGACTCTCGAGTAATAAGTTTTGCTTCAAGGGTTACTTGATAAGGCGACTCTTGTGGCTCACCAATATGAGTGATCAATTGCTTAACTGCTTGCTGAGTCATTTCTTCAACTGGTTGTGCAATGGTCGTTAACCCTGGCCAGATATGACGTGCAATAGGTGCGTTATCAAACCCAGCAATAGAAATATCATCTGGCACTCTTAACTGCATTTGCGTAGCAAGCTTTAATACCGCCGCTGCCATGTAATCATTTGATGCAAATACTGCTGTTGGGCGAGGGTTTAAATCTAAGATTGTACGGGCACTATCAACACCAGAGTGATAACTGAAGTTACCTTCTTCAACTAAGCGTTCATCAAACTCGATACCATTTGACGCAAGCGCTCTTCGATAACCTTTAAAACGCTGCTCTGTCGCACTGTGATCAGGGTGACCTTTAATGAAGGCAATTTCTTTATGACCCAGCTTAATAAGATGCTCTGTTATTTCAAAAGCCCCCTGCTCGTCGTTACTTCTTACCGAAATAGAGTCGTCTTCAAGTACCGCAGATGCGACGCGAGCATACGGGATCTTTTTCGACTTTAAAAAGCTTACAAGTTCAGGAAAATCAGAAAATGGTGGGGTTAGTACAATGCCGTCTAAACGAGAGGTTTGAATTAATTGTTCAATATTACTAATTAATTCATCACCACGTAATTCGCATGGATGGATCAATAAATTATAATTAAGCTCATGACATGCCGCTAAAGCACCTGTTTGCACACGGGTAATATAGCTTTTACTCGGATTGTCGTACAAGCAACCAATAATAAAACTACGGTTTTGTGCCAAACCACGAGCGATTGGGTTTGGTGTGTAATCAAGCTCTTTAAATACTTTAAGTACTTTTTCGCGCGTTGCATCACTCACGTTAGGCTCATTGTTGAGCACGCGAGACACTGTTTTTTTCGATACACCGGCATAGCTGGCGACACTGTTGATGGTTACTTTCTTCATCCGCTCTACATCCAACTGCTAATTACGCGTTACTTTTAACATGTATACACGCAGCAGCACCAATGAATGGAATGTTGTCTTGTGTTACAAGCGTAACGGGGATCTGTGAAGTATATTGCGACATAATGCCTTTGTCTGCAAAACGCTCAACAAATCGACTAGATAATAGACGTTGTTGCATGCGAGGTAAAATACCACCGCCAATAAATACGCCACCTAATGCGCCAAATGTCAGGGCTAAGTCCCCTGCTACGCTGCCAATCCAATCACAAAATTGATTAAGTGTTGCATCACAGACTTCACACTGACCAGTGGTTGCAAGCTCACTGATTTGTGCAGCATCTAGATTCTTTGCTTCAACACCTTTTACCGCTGCCATAGCGCGGTATAAATGCGCGATACCAGGGCCCGAAAACACGGTTTCAACAGATACATGATTTAACTGCTTTTTAAGCTCAGTGATTAACTGGCGGTCTAACTCTGTCACTGCCGCAAGGGTAATGTGCCCTGCTTCGCAGCTAAGTACAGCACTGCCTTGTGATGTACGAACTAAACACGCAGCACCAAAACCTGTACCTGGCCCCATAACTGCGATATTCGCATTTTCATCAGCCTGGCCTGCTTTAACAGCCATATTTTGCGAATCATCTAAATAAGGCGCCGCATAAGCAAATGCTGCAAAGTCGTTGATTACTTCAAGTTGCTCAAATGAAAACTCTGCTTTTAAATCTGCAACGTTAAAGTGCCAGCCAAGGTTTGTTAAGTGAACTTGGCCTGCTTTAATCGGGCCAGCTACTGCTAAACATGCGCGGCTTGGCTTTGGAAACGAAATTTGACTAAAGTACTGGTTAATCGCGCTTTCTAAAGAGCCAAAGTCAGCACTTGGAAAAGTTAAATTGTGCTCGATAACAAACTGGTTAGTTTGTGCATTAAAGTCAGTGATTAAAGCGAAACGAGCGTTAGTGCCGCCAATATCGGCAACAAGAATAGGAGTGAATTCTGTAGTTGTCTGTGTGTTCATGATGTTTTCTCTATTTGTCTAAGCTAGTTGCCGCTTATTGTTCTAGTTTTCAATGGCAAAGCCACTGTGTCTGCTAAACTTTGGGTCATTGCCTCAAAGAAGCTATCTTTGGTATTAAAAAAATGCTGCCCAAATGAATGGGCAGCCAAATACGTTTTGACAACAAAATGATAAAACAGTGACATTATGACACCGGTGTCAGATTAGGATCAATAAAAATTTTCATTATTTGTGCATGCATACGTATTTAATGAGAAAACCTGCGTATTAAGTATCGAAAAAGCATTTATATACGCATAAAAAATGCCTAGCTGTGTACAGAACAGCCACACACACGCCGCTTGTCACAAATAGCTTGAAAAAAATATTAAATAGCCGAAAATGGTAATTACTACTTCTGTTATTTGGTAACCATATGAAAGGTAAGGCGACATCTTTTGACATTGCACATTATGCGGGTGTGTCGCAGTCAACCGTGTCTCGCGCGCTGCGAAATAGCCCTTTGGTCAACGAAGAAACGCGTCGACGTGTTCATGAGGTAGCAAAACAGCTCAACTATAAAGTTGATAAAAATGCCAGTAACCTAAGAACTCAACAAAGTAGCACCCTCGCCCTGTTATTATTTGAAGATCCCACTTCGGATGAATCACAAATAAACCCTTTCTTTTTGGCAATGCTAGGCAGTATTACAAGAGCTTGTGCAAAAGAAGGCTACGACTTACTGGTATCGTTTCAGTCGAGCAGCTCTGATTGGCAAGCCGATTACGAGGACAGCCACCGTGCAGATGGCTTAATACTGCTTGGTTATGGTGATTACCTCGATTACCAACCTAAATTTAAAACCTTAATTGACCAACATACTAAGTTTGTCTGTTGGGGTGCCAGCGTAGATAACCGCCCAGACTTAACGGTCAGCTGCGATAACTACGGCGGTGGTAAATTAGCAGCTGAGCATTTACTTGCAACCGGTAGAACCGACTGTGCATTTATTGGTGATGCTTCTGATCATAGCCCTGAGTTTTTTGCTCGCTACCAAGGTTTTAAAGATGCATTCTTAGCTAAAGGCATAGCTTTAAACGAACGTAAAATGGCAAATGCGATTTCAACTGAAGAATCAGGCTATCACGCGACTCGTTCCCTCATAGCAAATAACATTCGTTTTAATTCATTATTTGCCGCCAGTGATCTTATTGCTATTGGTGCTATTCGCGCACTGAAAGAAGCAAAAATCAAGGTTCCTGATGATGTACACGTTGTTGGCTTTGATAACATTGCTGTTGCCAGCTTTGTAAATCCACCACTTACAACCGTTCAGCAAGACACCACCCTCGCCGGACAAATGTTGGTCGATAACCTGCTCAAACTTATTCGTGGTGAAGATGTAGAGAATACCCTTTTACCACCGCGTTTAATTATTCGCGGTTCGAGTGTTTAATTTTTAGCGATAACAACTTTGTTATCGCCTACTCCTTACCCAACCAGAAACTTATTGCATTAAAATTAGTTTTTTTTCGATTTACCCAAGACTATTACTTCGAAAAAGCAGATAATTACGCCTATTATGTTGAAAACGCTTATCTGGCAAACAAAGCTTTAGATAACAACGCGCACAAAGGTGGAATTTTTTAATGGAAATTAAAGTTAATTTTCTCGACAACCTCAGACTTGAAGCCAAGTTTGATGATTTTTCTGTCATTGCAGACCAACCTATTCGCTATAAGGGTGATGGCACTGCACCTAGTCCATTCGATTACTTTTTAGCATCTTCTGCATTGTGTGCGGCTTATTTTATTAAAGTGTATTGTAATTCACGCGATATCCCGACAGATGGTATTCGTGTGGCGCAAAACAATATCGTTGATCCAGAAGACCGCTATAACCAAATTTTTCAAATTCAGGTTGAGTTACCAGAAAGCCTTTCTGAGAAAGACCGCACGGGTATTTTACGTTCTGTTGAGCGTTGTACAGTAAAACGTGTTATTCAAACTGGCCCAGAATTTAAAATCGATACTGTTGAAAGCATCGAAGCAGACGCGCAAGCAATGTTGATGGCAAAACCAGGTGATGACAGTAATACCTTTATTTTAGGTAAAGACTTACCCCTTGAAGAAACCATCGCAAATATGACGGCCATCCTTGAAGAGTTAGGGATGAAAATCGAAATTTCTTCTTGGCGAAATATTGTGCCAAATGTATGGTCACTTCATATTCGTGATGCAGCGTCGCCTATGTGTTTTACCAATGGTAAAGGTGCAACCAAAGAAAGCGCGCTATGCTCAGCTTTGGGCGAATTTATTGAGCGCTTAAACTGTAACTTCTTCTATAATGATCAATTCTTAGGTGAAGACATTGCAAATAGCGAATTTGTTCATTACCCAAATGAAAAGTGGTTTGCTCTGACTGATGATGACTCTCTACCAGAGGGCATATTAGATGATTATACCCGTGAAATTTATAATCCTGATGGTGAGCTGTGTGGCTCACACTTAATCGATACTAACTCTGGTAATAAAGAACGTGGTATTTGCTCTATTCCTTATGTTCGCCAGTCAGACGGTGAAACGGTTTACTTCCCGTCAAACTTAATTGAAAACTTATTCTTAAGTAATGGTATGAGTGCTGGTAACAACTTTGCCGAAGCAAAAGTACAGTGTTTATCTGAAATTTTTGAGCGTGCAGTTAAGCGCCAAATCATTGAGCAAGAAATTGTTTTACCAGACGTACCTCAAGAGGTTTTAAACAAGTACCCAAGTATTGTTGCGGGTATTAATGGTCTTGAAGAACAAGGTTTCCCTGTTGTAGTAAAAGATGCCTCGCTAGGTGGTCAGTTCCCTGTCATGTGCGTAACACTCATGAACCCTAAAACAGGCGGTGTATTTGCTTCTTTTGGTGCGCACCCAAGCTTTGAAGTTGCGTTAGAGCGCAGCTTAACTGAGTTATTACAAGGCAGAAGCTTCGAAGGCTTAAACGATGTACCTAAGCCAACGTTCAATAGTATGGCAGTTTCTGAACCGGAAAACTTTGTAGAGCACTTTATTGATTCAACTGGCGTGATCTCATGGCGCTTCTTCAGCGCTAAACACGATTATGATTTTGTTGAATGGGACTTCTCTGGTAGCAATGAGGAAGAAACAGCGAGCTTATTCGGTATTTTAGAAAGCTTAGGTAAAGAAGCTTACATTGCTGAGTTCTCAGACCTTGGTACTGCATGCCGTATTTTAGTGCCTGATTATTCAGAAGTTTATCCTGTGGAAGACTTGATTTGGGACAATACCAATAAAGCACTTAATTTCCGCGAAGATATCTTAAACCTACATCGTTTATCAGAAGATGAACTTGCTGATTTAGTTGAGCGCTTAGAAGAAAGTGAACTAGATAACTACATAGATATCATAACCTTAATTGGCATTGAGTTTGATGAAAACACAGTATGGGGTCAGTTAACGATTCTTGAGCTGAAGCTACTTATTTACTTAGCACTTGGTGATTTAGAAGCAGCAATGGAGCTTGTTGAAGCATTCTTACAGTATAACGACAATACCATTGTTGAACGCGGCCTATTCTACCAAGCAATGCATGCAACGTTAGAAGTTGCACTCAGCGATGACCTTGAGATTGAAGATTACATTCATAGCTTCACCCGTATGTTTGGTCAAGAAACGATGGATGCAGTCGTTGGCTCAATCAACGGCGATGTAATGTTCTATGGTTTAACAGAAACCAGCATGAAACTTGAGGGCTTAGATAGACACCTTCGTTTAATCGAAAGTTACAAAAAGCTACACACTGCTCGCGCTAAAAAAGCAGGATTATAATCAGGTAAATCGAGCTGTAAGCAACCAACTTACAGCTCCACCCCTTTGTTTATTAAGGAAATTAATTAACACCTCAAAAAAACACTTAGATTTTTATGTATTTGCACTGTAAGCTCCCTACCTTGTCCAGTTCTATTTAAACTGGTAAATTTCACTCAAGTTTCACCCTCTCGATTTATTAAATGGACTTAAAAGGCTCTATTACTGCCCCTCTTATCCTGTTTGTACTGTTTTGCACTCACACTTGTTTTGCAAAAATAACAATTGGTATATCAAGTGAAAATGGCGAGTCATTAAAGTACTCACGCAAACAATTTCACGGTGAATTAAAATCAGCCTATAGCTGCGTTATCAATCAACTTGATAGCAACTACGACGTAATCACTGTACCGCAAGCACGGCTTATTAAAATGCTGCAAAACAATGAAGTTGATATTGCCATGCCACTTTTATTGTTACCACAGAGAGATCTATTTGCGACTCGCTCAGCGACAATTTATCAAGTTGGATATGAGCTGATAAGCCACAGTACTAACCCAGATTTGAGTATCGAGAATTTACGCAGACAGGCAAACTTGAATGGTATCGTCTATAAACGCGGAACTGGGGCACGTACCTTAATGCTTAAATATTTAGGCATTGATAAAAATGAATCGATAAGCCATGAACATCAAGTCAGTACATGGCAACAAGCCGTTGATTTTGTGGCTAAGAACAGAGCTGGTATAACAGCTCTTCCTGCTGTGATTGCAAAAGATATCGAGCCTCACCACTTTAATGGCATTACACGCATTAAAATGCCTGACCATCAATTAGGACTTTACATGTCATCACGTTTTGCTAAAAGCGCTGAAGCAGCTGCTATCAACGATGCATCAAAAACCTGTAAAGAAGTTAGATGAGCGATAAGGTTATTTAATTTGCTCAGTCTTAAGCTTGGCTAAACGGCTTTCAACTTGTAAACGCTCTTGCGCTGTTAGTTCGCCATAAAACTTAGGGTATGGCCAGCCATAACCCCAACGAAAGCTAGTAGGTAAAAAAGGTATTCCACCCACTCTGACACCAGTAAGCATCAAGATAGCAATCTCTTTCTCACCCACTTTAGCAACACACTCTTTTAAATCTACATCAGCTTGCTCACGTTGCTTAAAAGTGCCACCTTGCCAATATGCTAGATCATGGGCTGTACAACACGCCAACTACAGTTTTTTGTGAGCCAAGGTTCCATCAGGAAATGAACTACAACCATCCGTTGTAAATGGCCTAAGCTCAGCTGACTCAGCTTTAATTAAGCACACAGGGAAAGCAATGAAAATAAATATAAAAAGAACATAATTTCGCTTATTCACGGTAAATTCCATTTTAAATTTGGCCCTATTATAAACAAAAAACCGCCGAGGTTAATTCGGCGGTTTAATTATTTAAGAAGTTATTTAAAAACAGCTTACTTAGCTAATGTTTCGGCTGCTTTTTCTGCAAAAAGGTTACCTAGTTTTATATAGTAATTACTTTTATAGTGCCATTTATCTTCAATGAATTCGACAGGCTCATCAAAGGCAACTAAATGAGCATTAGCTTTTTATTTAACGTACTTTTTCTGAGCATCCCATACACTCTATATATGGCATCATTCGTGTTTGAGGTGTTTTACCAGAGTCTTCTATTCTGCCAAGGATGATTGGTAACTCCTTATCACCAAATACCATTTTCATATCATTCATAAGGCTTGTTAAATTAGCTAAATAAACCTTAGATGCTTGCTCATGATAGGCATCGGCCTCACCTTGCATCCAAATAATCCCTGCTGGGACTAAAGTATCTGCTTCACCATCTGTATCATTGTTATCTAACGCAGATCTTACTGTAGTTTGAAAGTTATCCCAATGGTTGATCTTGGTGTTGTCAGCAACCGGGTTACCAAAAAAGAGTAAGGTATTTTCAACTGGTTTTTTATACTACGCAGGTAAATATTTATTAAAGCCAAACCCTTCTATATTTGATTGGCCGCCCATAAAGTAAAGCAAATAGTCATCCGCTTTACTTTGCGTACTTACTGCTAATAGAGCACATAAGGCTAGTTTTTTTAACATCATTTTCCCTTGCTCCAAAAGCAACATGCCCAATAAATATTGGGCATGTTAATTACGTTTTTACTTCAATGCTTCTTCAACAACTGGGTAATGATCCCACACATGTTTATCGCTCACTGAGCGGAGTAACTTAATGTATTCAGCATGAGTCCAAGCAAGTGGTGTGGCTGAGTTTGTACCCTCACCTAGCTGATAGCTTGCTTTATTGTTGCCTACGCCATCCCAAACTTGTTCAGGTAACATCATGCCTTCATTGGCAAATGCTTCCATACCTTTTACATAGGTGTCTTTAATCGCTTGTTGCTTCATCGCATCAAGGCTATTAATTGCGTTTGCAGCAGCAATTTCATAGTGACCACGCTCACCTGTGAAAAACGGCCATACACGACCACGTTGACCAGGGGTGTTGTTACCACCTTCAGCATAGTTGTTACCTGTCACTTCATCTTCACCGTAACCATCGTTACCATAGCGGCGGTAGCCTGGGAATGAACCTGAGCCATCAGCAAAATTAAAGGTGTAACGCACTTGTAGGTTATCAACTAAGGTTTCATCATCGTACTCTGGTAATGTTTTTACAATGCTTGGCGCAAGTGCATCACGAACACCATAACGTACAAGCTCTAAGAAACCACCATCAAGGATTTGCTTTTTATCAAAGCCTTCACGGCCATTATTGGCGTTAAGTGTGGTTGATGAGTTTGGATCTTTGTCTTGACCAATACGAATGAAATATTCACCATCGCTGTTTTTAGACTTAAGGTTACCTTGAGTCGTAAACATAGTGCTTTCAATTTCACTGTTGTAGGTTTTAGCCGTTGCTAAGTAACGCTCTGCATTTTTAGTGTCACCTGCTTTTTTAGCAATATCAGCAGCCGTCACTAGGCCTGCAACAACCGCTGCAGTTGTTGATGGAGAGAAACCATTTTGTTCTTCCCAACGCTCTTGTTGCGTTGCTGGCGGTGTGATTTGCGTGTCATTCCAAAGAATTTTCGCAAGGCCACCATCAACTAAGAAATCAGCAGCTGGTTTTAACATTTTGCCATACCAATCTGTCAGCTCTTGATCGCTAAGTACGCCAGCTTGATGTAGTTTCCACGCTAACATAATTGGCATTGCTGTTTGGTCAAGCTGAACACCTACCCACTCAAGCTCACCATCAACATGAGTCTTTTGTAAGAACCAACCCGTGTCACCACCATTGCCAGGTGTGTTATCTGTTACTTGTACTTTTTCTAAATATTCAAACGCCGTTTTTGCGGTACGTGTATCACCCATGGCCATAAATGCCATTGCTACTTGATAGAAATCACGTACCCAAACCGCTTTATAACCGGTAGAACCTGTTTTGGCTGATACTGTTTCACCCCAAGGGTTAGAAAGTGACGCAATTAAAGCACCAGCATGAGTTTTATCTTCTTGCGCTTTTAACACCATGGCGCTGGTATAAAGCAACTTACCATTATCTGCGGTGCTGTTAGTTAATGTGCTCAAAGGCTCAAGGCTTGCTAAGTAGTCTTGCCAACCAATTGCAACACCTTCACCGTTATATGCAGCAAGTACTTTTTGGTAGCCTTGATTTAAACTTGCTTGACCTTCTTTTAAGCTTGCAGCTTCAGAGTTACCAAAGCTTAAAGCTAAATCAAAGGTGGTGTTTTTTGATACTTCACCAAGCTCTGCAAGTAAGCTTACATTACCCGACTTATCACCAGTATTTTGGTAAGTCGTTGAGAGTGATTGCGATGTTTTTAACTCTTTTAAGCCATCACTTACACCCGTAAAGCCAACGCTTGCTTGCTTAAATGGTTTAGCGGCTTGTAAAGATAAAAAGCTATCATCTTGCCAAGCAACTAGACCCTTATCAGTTACTTTTGCAAAATCGTCTAAACCGTTGTTATCAATGTAAGGGTTTACATTAACGTAGGCTTTCACACCTTCAAGATCGGTATTAAATACGCTACGAACAAACAATGTTTGGCCGTTTGGATCTGTAAAGATATGTTTTTCTAAAGTAAAACGACCTTGTTTATCTTTACTAACGACTTTATAAGCAAGCGATAATGGGCGACCCGCATCGTCTTTGTATAAATAATCAATGCTTACATCGAGATCATCGTTCTCTGTAACGGTAAAGTCTTTACCAACTACAACAAACTGCATATCTTTGATTTGTGCTTGGTGAATTAAACCAAACATGGTTTCTGTGATCATGCCTTTAGCGATTGAAAACCAGACTTTTGATACTTTGCCAGTAGCAGCTGCATCGCTGTAGTGGCCGTCTTGGTATTGCTCGTAAGAGGTACCAATCCCCGTTTTACCTGAGTATGCCCAAAAAGGCTCAACACCCGGTGCTCCTGGTGCAGACACCTGCTCAACTGCTGTATTAGCTGATTGTTCTGAACTACAAGCTGTTAAACCTAACGCTAACAAGCTTGCTGTAATGAGATTAAATTTTTTCATGGTGTGTCCTTATTATTGTTGCTTAACGCGCAGTACAGCGACCGCTGCTAGTACGAATGACACTGCACCTAGCACTAACGCATAAATCGGTTGATTATCAAAAAAGTGACGTAAAATTAGGCCTAATACGCTTGCCGCTAAAAGCTGCGGAATAACAATAAAGAAGTTAAAAATACCCATGTACACACCCATTTTTTTACTTGGTACTGAGGTACTTAACATTGCGTATGGTAAAGATAGAATTGACGCCCAAGCAAACCCTACTCCAATCATTGGCCAGATCAGTAAACTTGGATCTTTGATAATAATGAAGCTGACCAGACCCAATGCACCTAGCACTAGGTTGATAGCGTGAGCCATTTTTAGCCCTACTTTTTTAACGATAACCGGAATACACAGTGCTGCAATGGCAGCAAAACCATTGTAAGCGGCAAATAATACACCAACCCAATCCGCACCGTTATTGTAAGCAAGAGAGCTTGTATCACTGCTGCCGTAGTGGAAGCTAGTTACTGCCGATGTGGTGTAAATCCACATTGCAAACAATGAGAACCAGCTAAAAAATTGTACCCAAGCCAATTGTTTCATCGTTTCTGGCATAGTGAATACATCATTCACAACTTGATAAAAGCCACCACTGGTTGCGTTTTTAGCCTTTAAAGCACCAGCAATAAATTGAATAACACCAAAGCTAATCAAACCACCAGCAAGTAAATAAAGCTCTTTTTCAAGCGATAGACCCGTAACAATACCAAGTACCACAAGGCCAAGAACCGTAAATATTGCAGCGCCTTTGTTAAAGTTTACATCACTTTGAACATCGCTCGAATCATCGCTTTGGTCTTGTTCATGAAAGCTTTCAAGTTCTTCTGGTGAATATTCTTTAGTAGTAAAGACAGTCCAAAACACAGCAATAATTAATACTACTGCGCCAAAGTAAAACGAGAATTTTACAGAATCTGGAATTTGCCCTGCAGGTGCAGTATTAGCAATATCGAACCAGTTAGTCATCATCCAAGGTAATGCAGACGCGACAACCGCACCAACACCAATGAAGAAGCTTTGCATTGCATAACCAGTTGCACGTTGCTTTTTCGGTAAGTTATCACTGACAAGAGCACGGAATGGCTCCATAGTTACGTTAATTGACGCATCCATGATCCATAACATACCCGCCGCAATCCACAGGCTTGGTGAGTTAGGCATAATGAATAACGATAACGTTGTTAAAATAGCCCCATAGAAAAAGAAAGGACGACGACGGCCTAACTTATTCCATGTTTTATCACTCCAATAACCGATGATCGGCTGAACAATAAGGCCTGTTAATGGTGCTGCAACCCAAAGAATTGGAATATCATCAACATTGGCACCTAAGGTTTGAAAAATACGGCTTACATTACCGTTCTGTAATGCAAAGCCAAATTGGATTCCAAGGAATCCAAAACACATATTCCATATTTGCCAAAAGCTTAGCGTTGGTTTGTTATTATTCATAGTCAGCCTTTAAGGTAAATACTGCACTGCTTAAGCCGTTCAGTTGTAATTGAATTGGCGCCTCAGTAGATGCCTCAGGAATCACAATGTCGGCATGATTTTCTAGGCTATCAGTTAACGTTAAACCACTGTGGTTAAGCTTAGGTAACAACGTTTGGTTAAGAGTAAGCTCAACATTTTGTGGGTTTTCTGAAAAGTTACTTACTACAAGCACCAGTTGTTGACCTAGCTTACGCGTAAAGGCAATCACTTGCTCTGAGCCTGTCAATTCAACCGCTTGCATGTCACCACCAACAATGGCAGGAAGTGTATTTAACGACATCAACTTGGTGTAGTAAGCGCGAAGATCAGCTTGCTGCTTTGAAAGCGCACCGCCATCGAATTTACCATTATTCATCCATGCTTGATGCGCAGGTACACCCATATAATCGAAAATGCTGGTACGCGTTGGATCGCCAAAACCACCGTCCTCAGAGCCATCTTCACCGACAGCTTGACCAAAATAAAGTAAGGTTGGCGAGCGCGACATCAATGTAGATACCACCATCGCTGGCTTACCTTTTTCACTACTACCAGCGAAATCTGGCCTAGCAATACGTTGCTCATCATGGTTTTCTAAAAAGTGCAGCATATGCTCTTCAATATCCGCCACTTGGCTTTGGATATCGAAAATAGTATCCGCTGATTGCTTGCCTTGCATCACAGCTTTAACCGTGTCGTAAAAACCGACTTTGTCGTAAAGGTAATCCATCTTACCTTGTTGGATATATGGGCGGTAAAGCGTTGGGTTATATACTTCTGCTAGGATAAAGGCATCGCTTTTTTGCATCTTGATTGATGAGTTCAAAAAGCTCCAGAACTCAACAGGCACCATCTCTGCCATATCATAACGGAAACCATCAACACCTTTATCTAGCCAATAAAGCGCGATATCGCGGAATTTATACCAGCTATTTGGTAGATCTTTATCTTGCCAAAATGCATAGTGTTCACGGTAATCTTTATCTGCGTAATCAGCGGGTAGCGTCGGGAAGTCGTAGCTGCCATCTGGTTTCACACCGTAATTGATTTTAACGGTTTCGTACCAATCATTAATGTCAGGTTTAGCGGCACGGGCCCCATTACCTGTCCATTTAGCTGGGGTTTCGGCAAATTGATTATCTGCAAGAGGATGCGGGTTACCACCTAAGACTTGGTAGCTATCGCTGGTAGGAACTTGAAATGACTGCCCTGTTACATAGTAAAAGTTATTATCGCGAGCATAGGTTTTCGTCGTGTCATCTTCAGCACCAAAATCCTTTACACCTTCAGGCTTGGCGACTGACTCGTAATTACGCGCTACGTGGTTTGGCACAATATCAATAACAACTTTCATACCGTGCTCATGAGTACGATTGATTAGCTCTACAAACTCTTCTAAGCGGCGCTCAGGGTTAATTGCTAAATCAGGATTAACATCGTAATAGTCTTTCACTGCATAAGGTGAGCCTGCACGGCCTTTTACAACATCAGGGTCATCTTGTGATAAACCGTATTCGGTATAGTCAGTTACTAAAGCATGACGCGGTACACCAGTGTACCAAACATGTGTTGTTCCTAGCTCTTTAATGCCTTGTAATGCTGCATCATTAAAATCAGCGAATTTACCTACCCCATTTTCTTCTAATGTGCCCCACGGTTTATTGGTGGTGTTAGTGTTACCAAATAATCGAGTGAATACTTGGTAAACCACAGGCTTAGAGATAGCTGCTTGGCTAGATTCTGATTGTTGCTGTTGCGTGTTCTGCTGTACTGGCGCATCGTTACCACAGGCAGTTAAACCTAAAACCGAAGCCACTACTAACGCAGTTAGTTTGTATGTTGTCATCATTACTTCATTTTTCTGTAAATATCAGTTCATACTAATGTTAAGGGCTGCATACGGACAGTAAATGCATACGTATTCAGCCTATTAGTTGCAATTATTCAAGCTCGATTAAGCGTGCTTGCATAGCTTTTAAGCGGATTGGCGCTGCAAGATCAACGCGTTTTTCACTGATTAAATCGCGTCCTTTATTATTGCCTTTCAGCACTTCTTGCATGTAGTTTAAATCCCAATCAATGGCTTGTTGGTTTTTGTTAAGAACAACCAATACAGTTTGGCCATTGTGCTCCCTCACATAGCTGTAAACGCCTTGCTTGGGTGAAAAATGCATTAAACGACCTTCGCTTAACGCTGGTTTTTCTTGACGCAGCTTAAGCAGTTTTTTCATGCTAGCTAACATCTCTTGCTGATCAGCTGAAAGCCCCTTACCTGTGAAGGCATTCGCTTTTTGACCTTTAAACCCACCAGGGAAGTCAATACGAATATCACCGTGGTCATTGCTTGGCGTGTTATCGAGCAGCAGCTCAGTGCCGTAGTAAATTTGTGGAATACCACGAGTTGTTAACAGCAGCGTCATGGCTAATTTAGTTTTTGCGAGGTCTTGACCTAGCTCAGTGTAAACACGGCTCATGTCATGGTTATCTGCAAACACTAAAATGTTATCTGTATCAGCATATAAAAAGTCATTAGCCAGCGATTGATATACTTTTACCCAACCTGTATTCCAGCTTTCTTCTTCGTTAAGTGCTTGGATTAAGGCTTCTTGTAATGAAAAGTCCATCACACTTGGTAAATCAGAGGTATAACCATCTTGATTGACTTTGCCGCGTTGCCAATAAGATGCAATAGCCGGGTTGGTTGTCCACTCTTCGCCAACAATATTAAAGTTTGGATACTCGGTCATAATCGCTTTAGTCCAATTGGCTAAAAATGCTTTATCTGAGTATGAATAGGTATCAACACGAATGCCGCTTAAGTTGGCGTATTCAATCCACCAAATGGCATTTTGAATCAAATACGTTGATAGTAACGGCTGGCGCTGATTTAGATCAGGCATAGACTCAACAAACCAACCATCGTTAAATTGACGTTTGTCGTATTGGCTTGCGTGAGGGTCTTGGATTGTTTGTCTGGCGTGACTGGTTGCATTTTTACCGTTTTCAAACTTACCATCAAAGTTAACCCAATCAGCAGTAGGCATATCAGCCATCCACTGATGTGATGAACCAAAGTGATTAAGTACCATGTCCATCACTAAGCCGATACCATGCTCTTTCGCTTCTGCAGATAAGGTTTTATAAAGCGCATTACTACCCATGCGCGGATCAACTTTGTAAAAGTCAGTAATAGCATAACCATGATAAGAATAACTTGGCATGTCATTTTCAAGCACAGGTGTTAACCAAAGTTGAGTCACACCGAGGTCCTCAAGATAATCTAGGCTATTAATAACACCTTGAATATCACCACCATGTCGACCTCCTTTAAAACTTGGGTTTGCAGCCTCCTTCATACCAGCAACGGTGTCATTGTTTGGGTCACCATTTACAAAGCGATCAGGATTGATTAAATAAAGCGTATCTTTATTTGTAAAGCCATGACGATTGGCACTTTGCTTATCACGGGTATTTAATGGGTAAGTAAATTCTGTGCCATCTTCAGCTTTAAAAGTCAGTGTACCCGCCTTTGCATTATCGCTAATGGTTAAATCTAAAAACGCGTAATTAGGGTTATTCGTTGTTGTCACCCCTTTAAACTCAACGCCTTTGTAAGGCTTCATTTGCCAGGTTTTGTTAGCAATATTGTTATCGTAAAGCATTACTTGTAATGAGTCATTTTGCATCCCTACCCACCAGTTTTCTGGTGATACAGTAATAGCAAAACTTGCTGTTGAGTTAAAAAGTGTAAATGCAGTCGTTAGCGCTAAAAATGATTGTGTTTTTTTCATAATTAATTTTGTACTTTTTCTAAGAATTGACTGTGGCTCGGCAGCTGCTCGACAGTGCTGTTAATCAAGGTTTTTAAATTGCTAAATAACTCATTTAATTGCTCATCTGATAACGCATCAGTTAATGGATGGTGATCCTCTGCAATTAGCCCTTGGCCTATCATCACTTGCTGCCACGCAACTTCGGCGAATAGCTCATCGTCTTCTCTAATGAGTTTGCCACTGGTTTTAAATAGCTCAATTTTCTTTTTAAGACTGCTTGGAATATCCATGCCTTTACAAAAACGCCAAAACGCACTGTCATCACGCTCAGTAATCTTGTAATGAAGAATAATAAAGTCACGAATTCGCTCAAATTCTGTTTTACTTTGTTGATTAAATTCATCCACAAGGCTTTGTTTAATACCTTGATGAGGAAAAAACTTAATTAAACGAATAGCTGCACTTTGAATTAAATGAATACTGGTCGATTCTAATGGCTCTAAAAATCCGCTTGATAAGCCAACTGATACTACATTTTTATGCCACTGTTTTAAGCGACGACCTGTTTTAAACTTAATAACGCGGGGTTCTGTCAGAGGTTTAGCAGGTAGGTTTTCTAAGAGCTGTTGCTTTGCCGCTTCATCTGATAAGAAACGAGAAGAATACACAAGTCCGTTGCCTACACGGTGCTGTAATGGAATTTGCCACTGCCAACCCGAGTCTCTTGCAATTGAACGTGTATAAGGAATTGCATCAGAAGCTGATTCACTTTGCACCGCAATCGCACTATCACATGGTAACCAATGTGACCAATCTTCAAAGCCGGTATTAAGAGTTTGTTCTATCAATAAAGCACGTAAACCGGTGCAATCAATAAATAAGTCGCCGTCTATTTGCTCGCCACTTTTAAGTAGCAAAGAGCGAATATACCCGCTTTCATGGCATTGGTTAACCGATTCAATTTTGCCTTCAATGCGTTTTACGCCCCTTGATTGCGCTAATTCCTTTAAGAATTCGCCATATCGAGTGGCATCAAAATGGTAGGCATAATGTAAGCCCGCCAATTGAGTGTTAGGAATGTGTTTGAGGTGAGCAAATTTATGCGCTTTTGCAGCTTGATAATTAAGTGAAAAATCCCAAAAATCAGACGCATTATTAGCTTGATTTGCTTTTAGCCAAAAATGATAAAACTCACAAAACGGAAAATCTTTACCTATCTCACCAAAGGCATGCATATAGCTGTGGTCTTGGCTGCGCCAATTTTCAAACTCAATACCAAGCTTTATCGTGGCACCAGTAGCCTTAATAAATTCTTTTTCAGAAATGCCTAGCGCACCATTTAGATGCAAAATAGGTGGGATGCTTGCTTCGCCTACACCAACAGTGCCAATCTCTGCTGACTCTACCAGCGTGATATCAATTACTTTGCCCAGCACTTTATTAAGTAATGCAGCGGTTATCCAACCTGCAGTACCACCACCGGCAATCACGACCTTGGTTATTTTTTTTGTTTCCATAGTACACCTACCGCCAATTTCAATTCATTGAGTGTAGCTCACTGATATAAAAAAGCCCTTGTAAAACAAATCACAAGGGCAATTTTCTATCGCTGTTTTAGCTAATTACAGCTTGTAGCTGAAGCCTAACAGGAATGTACGACCGTAGTCTTGGTAGTCACGTACTTGAAGTGAGTTATCACCTTGTAGTGACGTGAACGGCTCTTCTGTGATGTTCTGTACTTGGAATGTTACAGATAAACCATCAAGGCTCTCTACACCGCCTTCGCTAAAGTCATAACCAATTTGTGCATCCCAAATTGTTTCGCCTTTAATGTCAACCTGTTGTGTCGCAAAGCCTGGGCCATAAACGTCCCCCTTAAAGTCGCTACGCTTACGCATGCTAGTACGCGCTTGGAAACCGTTTCGCTCAAAGTAAACTGTTAAGCTATCAATTTGGTCAGATAAACCTGGTAGCTCAAAATCATTCCCCTTTTGGTCTTTGATATCTTGCTCAACACCCGTGTGACTCATAATTACACCAAAGCCATCAAGCGAATCGCTAAACATGGTAAATGGCAATGTTAATGAAAGCTCGTAACCCCAAAGGTCACCACCGCCACCATTTACTTTACCTGAACCTGTACCCGTTGAATACTCAGGAATTTCACCAGTAGACGGATTAGCAACACCGCTCATATCAACTTCATATATTCCGTCGAAAATCCACTCACTTATATCTTTATAGAATAGTGCTGCAGCGAAGTAACCTTCTTCATGGAAGTAGTTTTCGTAGCTTAAATCAAAACCCGTTGCTTCTTTAGGTTCAAGATTAGGGTTACCACCTGACACATTCCAATAATTTCCGTTTTCATCAGGCTGTTGACCATATGTGGCACTGATTGAAGCATTCATTTCATCCAAGCGTGCACGAGAAATTGTTTTCGCCGCACCAAAACGTACCGTTTGTTCTTCATCAATGGCAAATGATAAATTAATACTTGGTAAGAAGTGGCTGTAATCATGAGATATATCCGTAGGTGATACCACCACTATATGATCTACTGTATCCGCAGCAAAACCTTGTGAAGATTGTTTGGTTTTCACATAACGCACACCAACGTTACCTGTTACAGGGATAGAGCCCAGCTCTGCATTAATGTCAGCTTGCACGAAAAATGCAGTTACTTCCTCTTGTACTGTCCAAGAGCGCGTTAGGTGTTTAGAGTCATTCAAGCTTTCACGAAGCAAGTCATAATAACCATCTTTCACTAGTCCGTTAGTATCATAGGCAATCATGTCACCCATCCCAATAAAGTCCAGACTAGTAGAGCCCAATCGATACTCTTCAGGAACAGCCTTCATACCTGGGTTATCTAAAGAAAAGTCTGATAATGTCATGAAGTAACCTTCAGACAACTTACTCTTTTCACGGTCACGGTAAGACATACCAAATGACACACGGCTAATATATTCATTATCAAGTACTTTGCTTGCCGCAAGCTTTAATGTATTTAACTCATCGTTAATTTCAGGCGCATTGATAAAACCGTCTTGAGCTTGGTGCATATAGCCAGAAATATCATCTCCTATTTCATTCACCAAACCATACTTGTAATTAAGCGGAAAGCTTTCACCCCAAGATAACGGACTACCCAGTTGAATTAAATCATAATCACTGTAATCAAGGTTGTGGCTAAACTGTGCCCCTGTGTTACCACCGTCAAATTCATAACCAATCGTATCAGCAACACCTCTATCGTTACCACGACCTGTACCTGAGTAGCTTTCGATACTCCAGATTTGACGCTCAACTTCAGAGCGGCTTACGTCAAATTCTACTGACCAATCATCGCTGATGTCGTATTTTGCATTAAAACCAAACTGAGTTAGTTCTGCGTTACGCTCTTCGTAGTCATTACGAACAACTACACGTTGGCCTTCAGTTACTGCGCTTGTAATGAAACCAGAATCTGCGTCAACAACAGCTGAACTTGGGTCAATTGAACCTTGGCCCCATGCAAATGGCACTTCGATACCACGTAAAATTTTCTCATCAGAGAAATCTACATATAAAGCATCAAATGTCATGTTTAGGCGTTCAGTCGGAGCAGCTTCAATAACAAGCATTGCTGTATCACGTTCAAGAGTCGATGAACGTACGAATGGCTTAGCACCACCTAAAATTGAGTACGTATTACCATCTTCACCTGTAAATTCAGGGTAACCCCAAGAGTTCCAACGTTTTTCTTGGTTTGGAGAGCTCATCGTGTTGTAAGCAAATGCAACACCGATTGTGTCATCAGCAAATTGGTCAATGTAAGATACCGTGCCGCGGAAACCTTGGTCATCACCGTCTGGGTTTAATTTATCAAAACCCGTTTGCTCGTATTGGCCGTTGAACATGATAACTTGCTCACCTTTACTTAAAGGTTTAACAGTTTGCATGTCGATAACGCCAGCAATACCCTCTGCTTCAATACCTGCGCTTG
Organism: Pseudoalteromonas sp. BZA4; assembly: GCF_040104395.1. NCBI lineage: Bacteria > Pseudomonadati > Pseudomonadota > Gammaproteobacteria > Alteromonadales > Pseudoalteromonadaceae > Pseudoalteromonas > Pseudoalteromonas sp. BZA4. The sequence continues at coordinate 103,100 of NZ_JBECOT010000001.1, read as the reverse complement.
GTGTTTTGTATACCGTTACGCCACTCATAATTTCTGATGGGTAAAGGTCAAATTCAACGCCACGGTTGTCGCCGATTGAAACTTGCTCACGACCGTTGAATGTTGTTGCACTTTCGTTTTCACTGAAACCACGAACACTTACACGGCTAGCTCGACCGTCTAGACGTTGTGCTGTTAAACCAGGAAGGCGCGCGATTGATTCTGCGATTGATGAGTCAGGTAATTTACCGATATCTTCTGCTGAGATTGACTCAACAACTTCAGGAGTGAAGCGTTTAGTATTAATAGATTCTACAACACTGCCACGAAAACCTTTTACTTCGATAACTTCAACGTTATCGTTTTTTGCTTTTTGGTCTTCTTCTGCAGCATAAGCTACAAAGCTATTTAAACCTGCGGCTGTTAAAGCCAGAGTTAATATACTTGGTTTGAACATAGACATGATGTTTTCCCATTACCCAAATTTTAATGCCAACGTGTTGCAGTTATTCATTAACATAATAGCTGTAATTCGCTGACTGATTTTGTTGTCGAATTGAATATTAACGCTCTGATTATTTTCTTAACAAATTTATGCATACGTATTCAGCGTAGTCCACCATCACGAACATTAACAATATTTTTACAAAATAGAGTTGTAACCATATGAATATAAATGATTTATCAATTTTATTGTGTGATTTAATAGTATTGAAACATTTTCGCTATATTTTTGCCCCTAATTTGGTTACGCAAATAGGTACTAAGCCATTTATCTCGCTTAAACGGTGACTTAACGCAATTATTAAAGCTACTAGTCTATACCAATGATAATTGGTCTTACCAATATAAACCCTGTACCATTATGGTGTAAGCCAGCTATATTATGCACCAAGCTGGCGTTCGCGATCATAATTAAAACCCAGCAAACCTAATTGGTAAATTTTATTGATAGAAATTCGAGTTGTTTACTTTTAAATCAAGTTAATAAATTTTACTAAGAACAAAGATGAATTTGGCGTGCATACGTATGCAGAGTTTTTACAGTATCTCACCCTTCACGTATGCTTTTGACATTCCGGCAACATATTGCATTAACGGTTGCCTAACAGTTTACATACACTGAGTGTCACGATGGAGAAAAACATGGCTCAAAAGCAGTGGTATAAAGGTGCGGTTATTTATCAAGTTTACCCGCGCAGTTTCCAAGACACCAATGGCGATGGCATTGGTGATATCAAAGGTATCATTGATCGTATTGATTATATTAAAAGCCTAGGTGTTGATGCTATTTGGGTTTCGCCTTTCTTTAAATCACCAATGAAAGACTTTGGTTATGACATCAGTGACTATCGTGATATCGACCCATTGTTTGGTAACCTTGACGATTTTGATGAACTCATTGCGCAAGCACACCAACGTGATATTAAGATCATTATTGATCAGGTATTGAGCCATACCTCAGATCAACATCAATGGTTTCTTGATAGCCGTGAAGATAAAACTAACGACAAATCAGATTGGTACGTGTGGGCTGATGCAAAGCCTGATGGCACACAACCAAATAACTGGTTATCAATTTTTGGTGGCCCTGCATGGCAATGGGAACCGCGTCGTGGTCAATATTACTTACATAACTTCTTTGCTGAGCAGCCTGATTTAAACTTCCATAACCCTGAAGTTCGTAAAGCAGTATTAGATAATGTTGAATTTTGGCTTAAGAAAGGCGTTGATGGCTTCCGTTTAGATGCAATCAACTTTTGCTATCACGATGCTCAATTACGTGATAATCCGGCTAAGCCACCAGAGAAACGTCAAGGTCGAGGCTTTAGCGAAGACAACCCTTATGCGTTCCAGTATCACTACTACAATAATACGCAACCTGAGAACCTTAGTTTTATGCAGGACATTCGTGCCCTACTAAACAAGTACCCTGGTACAGTTGCATTAGGCGAAATCTCATCTGAAGATTCACTGGCAACCATGGCAGAGTACACATCAGGTGGTGACAAACTTCATATGGGTTATAGCTTTGAGTTACTTACTAACGACTATAGCGCGGAATATATTCGTACCACAGTTAGCACTTTAGAGAAGCGTATGACTGAAGGCTGGCCATGTTGGGCATTTAGCAACCACGACGTTGAACGTGTTGCTAGCCGCTGGAGTCAAGGTGAAGAAATTGAGCCTCAGCAATGTAAGATGCTAACAGCCCTACTTGCTTCATTACGTGGTAGTGTATGTATGTACCAAGGTGAAGAGCTTGGTTTAGGTGAGGCAGAAGTCGCATTTGAAGACTTACAAGACCCATATGGCATTACATTCTGGCCAAACTTTAAAGGCCGTGACGGTTGTCGTACACCAATGCCATGGGATGCAGCAGATGCTGAGCAAGCAGGCTTCTCAACAGTAAAACCTTGGCTACCTGTGGGCGATGCGCACAAATCTGTTGCGGTAAATACGCAAGATCAAGATAAAGATTCAATTTTGAATGCTTACCGTGAATTTATGGCATGGCGTAAAGATAAGAACGTATTGTTAGAAGGCGATATTGAATTTATCGAAACGCAAGAGCCAGTGCTTGCTTTTTATAGAACGCTTAACGACACTAAAATGCTTTGTGCATTCAACTTAGGTGCACAAAGTAGTGAACTGACAATCTCTGATACTGTGTCTTCACAGCATACTGAGATCTCTCATCACACAGCTGAATTAAACAATAATACAGTCACTCTGCCCGGGTTCGGTTGCTTTTACGCAACCCTGAATTAATAATCAGTTGTTAAAAACCAAGCTCTGCAATTGCAGGGCTTTTTTATTACTATTCGTGGGATTAGTGGTTCATGGTTTTACTATTAATGTAATCTGTGAGCGCAAACAACACCCCCGACACCACAAACGTGACATGAATTAACACCTTCCAGAGTAGCTCATCTGTTGAATGGTTGTTCGAGCTAATAAAGACTTTTAAAAGCTCCACAGCCGATATAGCGACAATAGCGCTTATCAGTTTCATCTTCAGACCCGAGAAACCAACTTTACCCATCCACACAGGCCTATCTTCATGGTTGTCTATATTCAACTTTGACACAAAATTTTCGTAGCCACTGAAAATGATGATAAGCAAAAGCCCTGCTAGTAGCGCAGTGTCAACTAAAGTCAAAATACCTACCAAAAGCTCTTGGTTTGACGCAGTGAACGTATTTAAGGCCATACTGTATAAATATTTAAAGAACTTTAGCAGCAATAATACCACAGCGACTAATAAGCCAATAAAGAATGGTGCTAATAACCAACGCGAGCGAAAGATAAAACTCTCCACAACTTGCTCTAGTTTGGTTGGTACTTTCTTTATTTTTGAATGAGTCACTTGTTCAGACATAACTTAGTTCACTTTTCTTTTAAAATTAGCACGATAATACGTGTTTTGACCTTACGATTACCAGCATTAGAGGCAAAAAGAGTGGTTATTTTTTGCTTATCTTTACGATAAAAATTTTTCGTTATCTTTTTTTGAAATTTAGTTTATAAATTCACTCAAGCAAAGTGAGATACACATTGCGCACCATTACTGTGCAATTTAGCCGGTAATAATTACTTTTTTTGATTAGGAATAATTAAATGAAAAAAGCATTGCTAGCACTAATTTTGGCACCTGTTTTAAGCGTGTCAGCAACGAATGCAATCGCTAACGAAGCACCTGAAGCATCAGCTGAAATGATCAAAGAATACACTGAAATGTGTTTAAACTGGGCAAAAGATGATGACATCAGCAACGAAGAATTAAAGCCATACGTATTAAAATGTTTAAACGATGAGCTTGAAGCTGAAGGCTATAAAAAAGTAAAAGACGTACAAATCTAATTTTACGCCTGCTTAGAATAAAGAAAAAACCGGGATGACACAATGATGTGCGCTCCGGTTTTTTGTTTTTAATGGCTGTAAAAATCTGCTGTTGTGATAAACGTGTTTGCATTTTGAATCTCCTGTCTTGATGTTGATGACAGAATAACAACAGCCTAAAAGCAAATATTGGTAAAAAACGACATTATCAATGTCATACAAGCATAAAAAAGGGGTTGCAACTGCAACCCCTTTTTATAATCAAGATAGATGTAAACTTACTTTTTAGCCGCCGCTTTTTTCTTAGCTGGCGCTTTCTTTTTACTCTCTTCTACCCACTTACCATTTTGGTAGTGAGCAGTCCAGCCTGTGGCTTTACCATCTACTTCACTCATTACATACTGCTCTTTATTTTTACGGCTGTAACGAACAACTGAAGGATTACCATCAGGGTCTTTTGCAGGTGCGTCAGCAAGGTAATAGAACTTTTCAGAAATACGATCTCTAAAACGTTTTAACTCTTCAACTTTTGGCGCACGTGTTTCACGTGATTTAGGGAAGGTATTTGCAGCTAAGAAAATACCTGATGCACCATCACGCAGTACAAAGTAAGCTTCTGATTTTTCACATTCAAGTTCAGGTAAATGAACTGGATCTTCTTTTGGTGGCGCAGCTTCACCGTTTTTAAGTAACTTACGTGTATTTTTACACTCTTCATTACTACAACCGAAGTACTTACCAAAACGACCCGATTTTAACTGCATATCTGAGCCACATTTATCACATTCGATAATAGGGCCGTCGTAACCTTTAATTTTAAAGGTACCTTGTTCAACGATATAACCCTTACATGCTGGGTTATTACCACACACATGCAATTTACGTGTTTCGTCAATCAGGTATGAATCCATTGCCGTTTCACAAATTGGGCAACGCTTCATTTGCATTAGTGACTCTGTTTCAACGTCTTCCACGTCTGCCGCAATGGCTTCATCGCCGGGCACCAAGTTCATGGTCGTAGTACAACGCTCTTTCGGTGGCAGGTTGTAACCTGTACAACCTAAGAACACACCGGTTGATGCAGTACGAATACCCATCTTACGACCACAGGTTGGACAATCGATATCAGTCTCAACCATTTGGTTTTGACGCATACCACCGTGCTCTTCGTCGCCAGAGGCAATTTCAAGCTGAGTTGAAAAGTCCGCATAGAATTTATCAAGTACTTGTGTCCAAACACGTTCGCCTTCTGCGATATCATCCAGACGACCTTCCATCTTAGCGGTAAAATCAAAATTCATCAGATCTTCGAAGTTTTCAACTAAGCGATCTGTAACAATCTCACCCATTTTTTCGGCGAAGAAACGGCGGTTTTCAACACGCACGTAACCACGGTCTTGAATCGTTGAAATAATTGATGCATACGTAGAAGGACGACCAATACCGCGCTTTTCTAATTCTTTAACTAAACTTGCTTCACTAAAACGTGCAGGTGGCTTTGTAAAATGTTGTTTAGGATCTAACTCAACAAGGGTCAGTACATCACCTTCTTTAACCGCAGGCAGTGATTGATCTTCTTCGTTCTTTTTACGAACAGCTGGCTGAACTTTTGTCCAACCATCAAAACGAAGTACACGGCCTTTTGCTTTTAACTGATAATCACCGGCACCAACCGTTAGAGTTGTTAAATCGTATTCTGCTGGAACCATTTGGCAGGCAACAAACTGACGCCAAATTAATTCGTAGAGTTTTTTAGCGTCCGCTTCAACACCGTCTAAATGACCAGACAAAACGGTAACACTAGAAGGACGAATCGCTTCGTGCGCCTCTTGTGCATTGCCTTTAGAGCTATAACTAATCGGTGCTTTCGGTAAATACTTCTCACCAAACTGCTCTGTCACGTAATCACGACACATTTCAACCGCATCTTTCGATAAGTTAGTTGAATCGGTACGCATATAAGTAATGTGACCTGCTTCATATAAGCGTTGAGCCAGCATCATGGTCTTCTTAACACCATAACCTAGGCGTGTACTTGCTGCCTGTTGCATGGTTGAAGTAATAAATGGTGCGCTTGGTTTACTCTTACTAGGCTTTTCTTCAACGCTAATGACCTTGTAGTCGGCTTTTTCAAGTTGACTAACGGCAGACATTGCCTGCTCTTCATTAACTGGCTTAAAAGGCTTGTCAGCGTGTTTGGTCACTTCTAGGCGTAAAGCGGCTTCTGTATTTTTAACATCGGCGTGGATATCCCAGAACTCTTCAGGAATAAATGCTTTGATTTCGCGTTCACGTTCAACAAGTAAACGTACTGCGACAGACTGCACACGACCAGCTGATAAACCACGGGCCACTTTAGCCCATAGCAATGGAGACACCATAAAGCCCACTACACGGTCAAGGAAACGACGCGCTTGTTGCGCGTAAACCATGTCAGTGTTTAATTCACCGGGTGTTTCGAATGCTTGCTGAATCGCATTTTTAGTGATTTCGTTAAAAACAACTCGCTTATATTTTTCAGGTTCACCACCGATAATCTGTTCAAGGTGCCATGCAATCGCTTCCCCTTCTCTATCCAAATCGGTTGCGAGATAGATTTTATCGGCGTTTTCTGCAAGTTTTTTTAATTCTTGAACAACTTTCTCTTTGCCCGGTAAGACTTCGTAATGTGGTTCCCAGCCTTTTTCAGGATCAATACCCATGCGAGCAACAAGATTCTTATAATCGCGTTGCTTTTTATAGGCAGCTTTTTCTTCTGGTGACATTTTTCGAACTTCAGCAGGCGTTTTCGTCGCTGCAGTTTTCGTTTTGCCTGAACCTGAAGTTGGTAGATCACGCACATGTCCAACGCTGGACTTTACGATGAAATCGTTACCTAAGTATTTATTAATTGTTTTAGCCTTTGCTGGAGACTCTACAATTACAAGTGATTTGCCCATAGCTGCCTATTTCTGACCGAGTATTTTTAAAAGTTTTTTGCCCTTATTAATGTATATCCATCACATTAAACAAATAAGTATGATTTTTTAACATTGGAGCGCGAATATTTATAGGTATATCTACAAACACCAATTGTTACAAGCTTTTAATAGAAACTTTTCTTCATTGAGTGAATAATTAAACAATTTTTGTTGCTAATTTAGTCAATGTGGTGTTTTGCGGTAATTTCAAGGGGAATATATAGAACAGCAACAAAAATGCCAACCTTCTGGTTGGCATTTTTTAAATTTAAACAAATAACTAATTAATTAGCCATCGTCACTTATTGCTATTCTAGCAGTAGAAATGTTGCCTTTCCCTGTTGTAAATTCAACAGTTAAAAAGCCTTCTGCTTTGTCATTCCCTTCTGCTTCACGACTAATTGATAATGTTTCACCAAACGCTGCTGTTGCTGATGAATTTCGAAGCTCAAAACCATCAGTACCACTGTACTCACCATTATCAGTAGTTACTGATACACTCGTTCCTGCAGGCATTGGATTATTAAAAATATCGGAGTAATAAACTTCGAAAGTTAACGCGGCTAATTCAGTACCAGAATCAGCAGTTGTAATGTTGATATTTCTCACATCACAATAATTAGTATCAGCTGTTTCCTCTAAATCGAGAACAAACGCACCTTTTACATCAGCTGCAGGAAAACGTCGGATTGGATTACATTCCTCAATATCCCTAGCAAGTTGCATTGCATTATCTGTGAAAACTGTAGGATCATCCTCAGTTGTTTCAGCAAGAGCAGCTGCAAATCGACTACGCAATTCATTTTTTGTCACTACAAACCGAGAGTAAGCTGTACTACCTGACATAATGATTTCAAACGAATCTCGAATATCAACTAATTCTTTAGTGCACAGGCTTTCAAAAGTATCACTATCTGAAGGCGTTGTTGCTTCTTCTCGGCACACTAGACCATTATATTTTCCATCAGCGAGTGTATGCATGCCGTTCAGATCAATATCCCAATTTTCTTCAAAATGACCCGCATTCGTATTTTCTGGACTACATGGATCATCAGTAGCACCTTCTTGACAATTTTCAGCGGCCTTTGTAACCGTTGCAGTAACTGGGTCGTAAATTGCAGCTAAACCATCATAAAAACCATTTTCATTATGATCGATAAATGCTTCAGTTAAATCATAACCACTATAATATTCGTTGGTGTCAAAGCGGCCATTGCCATTAATGTCGATAAATGACTCTTGACCTTTTGCAGTTACAAGAACTGTGGCACGGCCACCTAATGGCACACCATCCTCATCAAAAGCCGCATTTAAAATACCTGCCATACAAGGCGCTGCGGCTCCAAAATAAAGATCACAGTTAATTGCATCAGTTTTTGGATTAACGCTGTTGATTCTGTTACCCCATTTAGCTTCTGTAAATGGTTTTGGATTTTGAGAGCGCCATTGGGCAACGCACGCACCATCAACCGTGTTACATTCCAGCTGAGGGTTAAACTCTGTGCCATCAATTGTTCCTATAGCACCGCCTTCTGTTGTTAAATATACAGATGTGCCATCAGGCACAGGGTTATTAAAGTGGTCGGCTAGATAAACGTTAATTTCTTCAAGGTCACCATTATAATTTAATGCTTCGATATTAAAATTAGTTGGTGCAGCGGTGAAACTATTACCATCAGGAAGGCCGGAGCTGATTGAAACAAGATCAGATACAGTTGTGACTTGTTGATCTAATGAAACCAACGAAAGCTCACCAGTTGGGCATGAAACATTAGCATTTCGATCTGCTTCATCAAGAAGACATTCGTCATAAAGTTCTTTCCAACAAGTCACATTATCATTTTGATCTTCTGGGATAAATTCATCCGGTATGTAGCATGCTTGCACGCGTACAGCTTGAGGTACAAAACCAGAATTAACTTGAATTCGAGCCAAACCTTCTGAATCTGTAGATACACTAGCATGAGAATAACCAGTTGCATCCGTTACCTCAGAAAGTGAAATCCCCCCATTCGTTGAGCTTAAACGAAAATCTAAGCGCTTTTGTTTAGCCGTATTACCAATTTCGTCTGTTAACTTAAATGTAAGTTGGCTAATTTCTTTTCGCGATACGCCACCTGTGCCTTTTAGTGCAATTACATTCTCGGTTGCTTCAACAAATTCAATCGAACTTACAGCTGCAGCTGATACAGGTACATTCACTGAAACAACTTTTGGTGTTCCACCTGTAAGAACTGTTGCTGTAACCGTATCACCTTGTGTTGTGTTGCAGCCGTTACTTCTGTATGTCGCGGTTGCAATACCACTAATGCTCGTCGCGGTTTCATCCATAACAGCAAGATCTGATTCAACGCAACCAGACGTAAACTCAACATCTAATGGCGTTACAAACAGCTCACCGTCAGCATCATAAATGCTGACTGTAATAACTGTTGTTGCGCCAGCTGCAAGTGGCACAAATTCGTCATCAATAACATTGCCAGTATCGTCTACTTTGTTATATAAGCCATTTGAAACTTCTACACTTAACTCTGCAGTTGCAATTTCGAATGCTTTTGATGCACTCACCGATTTAGCAGTAACAGACACCTCACCCGCGCCACTATTGGCGCCAGGTTGTAGTTTTAAAATTGCAAAACCGAAGTTGTCAGTAAGCGCCTTTCCTGATTCTGGTAATAAAGCGCCAAGATCTGTCGCAAGCTCAGCGATAATACCGTCAATACCATCACCAGAACTTGTATCAGTCACTTTGACCATAACGTCGATGAGTTCGTCAGATGAGAATTGATTTACAACCGTACAACCTGAAGCTAGGTAAGTTGTTTCAAGTGATGTTGTATTACGATTAGCCTCCCAGTTAGTTGCGCACCCTTGCAACAGCTTGATATCAAGTTCCGCTTCGGCACTTTCAACAGGGGCATCATCACCATTTGAAATAAAGCCTGCTATTTTTGTGATTGTGTTACCACTTTCATCTGTGTATGTAGCAACAACTTGACCGGCCCCTTTAGAATCACCACTGCTTAACGTTACTGAAGCTTCACCATTTTCATCAGTTAATGCAGTACCTAATACAGGAGTGATTTTGCCTGTATAGTTTGTTGTAAAAGAAATTAGATGCCCCGGTAATGGCTGATCTTCTTCTAATAAAGTTGCAGTAACTGTCCCTTTATTATCCTTGCTAACAGGGTTAGCAACTGTAAATGGCGAGCCAGTGCTGTCTAGAATTGACACATCAAGAGTAATACTGCCACTGACACTTGAGTCATCGGTTTCAGAACCGTCTGATGTAAAGCCAAAAGAATCGGTAAAAGTATCTTCGCCATTAGCATATGTTGCAGTAATAATGCCAGCCCCTGCAGTATTGCCAGCTGTTAACGTAATCGATGCCACACCATCCGCATTCGTTAATACCGTACCAGATACAGGATCAAGCAAGCCAATATCGCCATTAAGACTAAAGCTGACTACTTCGCCAACAACAGCTTCACCGCTATTCGTAAGCGTTGCCGAAATAGTTAGAGGTGAATCAGCTGTAACAGTATTCGCTTCTTCTGATGTAGATTGGTTGTAGCCTTGAACAGACACAACATAGTTCGGCTCTTCTGTTGTGCCGTCTCCGCCATCAGATGAATCACTATCTAATGATCCACCACCGCCACAGGCGGCTAACAATGAGCTGAAAAACAAAATACTTAGCCATCGTAATAAAGGCATCGCCCTCTCCCTAGTTAGCTATTTCTTATTTATATGTATGTTTACCTAATATTAACCTAAAAATTAAACGAAGATCATAATTTTTTTCCTTTAAAGGCAACGAAATTATTTAACTATTTATCGAATTTTTCTGTATAAAAATCTTCATGCTGGTAGTCTATGGCAAAATTTATAAAAAAATAGACTAGGTGTATGTCAAAAGTACGATCTTTAAGCCTTACATCTCGTATCATGGTAGGTATGGTACTGGGTGTAATCGTTGGTTTTATCTTTCAAGCCATTTTAGCAGGTGAAGACGATTTCCTTATTCCACTAGGGTTATTCTCTTTACCAATTAAAGCATTTTTTGTTGATGGTATTTTCCATGTCGGTGGCCAAATTTTCATCGCAAGCTTAAAGATGCTTGTGGTGCCACTGGTTTTTGTATCATTAGTCTGTGGTACTTGCAGCTTAAGCGATCCTAAAAAATTAGGCCGTTTAGGGGGTAAGTCAATCTTGCTTTATTTAGCAACGACCGCAATCGCGATTACTGTTGCTATTACCTTAGCCTTATTAGTAAACCCGGGCGAAGGAATCAACTTACCTTCGGATGCTAACTACAGTGCAAAAGAAGCACCTACCCTTGCACAAGTCATTATTGGTATGTTCCCAACAAACCCTATTGACGCTATGGCAAGTGGTAATATGCTACAGGTTATTGTTTTTGCATTATTATTCGGTGTTGCTATGGCCCTTAGCGGTAAAGCAGGCCAACGTGTTGCAAATGTTTTTGAAGACTTAAACACTGTTATTTTAAAGCTAGTTACCTTACTTATGAACATTGCACCTTATGGTGTGTTCTTCTTGATGGCAAAACTCTTTACAACCATCGACTTAAAGCTAATTAAGAGCCTTGCTTTATACTTCGGTGTGGTTGTATTCGCTCTTCTGTTCCACGGTTTAGTTAACTACAGTGTATTGTTAAAGTTATTTACCGGCCTTAACCCAATTACATTTTTAAAGAAGATGAAAAATGCCTGCCTATTTGCATTTAGTACATCTAGCTCAAGTGCAACTATGCCTATTACCCTTGAAACTGCGAGCAAAAAATTAGGTGCGCACAACTCAGTTGCTTCATTTACTGTGCCTCTAGGCGCAACCATTAACATGGACGGCACAGCAATTATGCAAGGTGTTGCGACCGTGTTCATCGCACAAGTATTTTCTGTTGATTTAACGATTTCTGATTACTTAATGGTTATTTTAACTGCAACACTTGCTTCTGTAGGTACAGCTGGTGTGCCAGGTGTTGGTCTTATTATGTTAGCCATGGTCTTAAACCAAGTAGGCTTGCCTGTAGAAGGTATTGCTATCATCATTGGTGTAGACCGCTTACTAGATATGACACGTACCGCAGTCAACGTAACCGGTGACTGTATGGTGACCTGTGTGGTTGCAAAATCTGAAGGTGAATTTGATGAGGACGTATTTAACGACCCAAATGCCGCTAAAGATTTAGAGGACTATCATAAGTCAATTAAGTAAATAGTTATTCATAGCCCATAAAAAAACCCGCTAAGTTAGCGGGTTTTTTATTGATAGTGCTTGGTTATGGATTTAAGCCTTTAAAACGTGACATTAAACTAACACCCGCTTTACTTACTCCAGAACTTAAACCAACAGCAAGCTTATCGCTTAAATTCTTCTTAATACGGTATTTAACTTTATAAATTTGACGTTCTTTCGCTTGGCTCAATAAGATATCATCACTTGTGTCAATCTTATCAACTAAACCTTTATCGAACGCTTGGGTAGCAAACCAATGCTCACCGGTTGCAACAGTATCAATATCTAGAGATGGACGCTGCTCACTCACAAATGTTTTGAATAAACCATGAGTTTGCTCTATCTCTTCTTTGAATTTTTCACGACCTTTATCGGTATTTTCACCAAAGATAGTTAGCGTACGCTTGTATTCACCTGCGGTGATTTGCTCAAAATCAACATCATTCTTTTTCAAAATTTTATTAAAGTTAGGAATTTGCGCAATAACACCAATCGAGCCAACAATTGCAAAAGGTGCTGCAACAATCTCATTGGCCACACAGGCCATCATATAGCCACCACTTGCTGCTACTTTATCAATAGCAACAGTTAAATGAATGCCAGCATTACGTAAGCGTTGTAATTGAGAGGCAGCAAGGCCATAGCCGTGCACCACACCACCACCACTTTCAAGGCGTACCAGCACGCGATCTTTTTCTTTGTCGGCAATGGTTAAAATAGCAGTAATTTCTTCTCGTAGGCTTTCTACTTCGTGGGCATCAACACTGCCATTAAAATCAATCACATATAAACGTGATTTAGGTTCGTCGTTTTGCTGTTTTTTAGTCTCAGCTTTTTGCTGTTTTTGGTGAGCCTTGAGCTCTTTTTTTGAAAGAGTATTTTCGATAAAGCTTTGTTTCAGATCATCAAGTTGCTCACTCAAATCATCAATCGTTATCTCACCTTTCTTCGCTTTAGGTTTCACTGCAGCGCCCATGATAATGGCAACAATCACAGCAATTGCGATGACAAATGTCAGGGTTTTTGCAAAAAATAACCCATATTCATATAAAAATTCCAATCAAACTCTCCATTTATTAATGCATCGGCACAATTTACCACGCTTTAAAGCAAAAAAAAGCCACATGATGTGGCTTTTTACTTAATTGGTTATTACTTAATTAGTAAGGTTTCGATTATTCAGTAACAACTTCTGGATTAGTCACCTGAAGATACTGACCACGGCTTGCTAGGAAAGTCGCGATTTGCAATTGCATTTCTGCAGTTGCCGCTGCACTTTCTTCAGCTGTTGCACCTGAATCTGCCGTTGCAGCAGGTGTTAACACTGAGCTGTGGTGCCCTTTAGTGAATTTAACCACATAACTCATTGCATCAGCTGTTGGGCCTTGTGTTTCAGCCACGGTTGATAAACCCATTAGGTTAGCAAGAGGTAAGCTACCAGCAATTGGGTTACTCGCTACCATAGGTGGAATAACCATATCAGCATTGTTGTTAGCACCATCGCCAACCACTACACTCATGTACACTGGCGTGCCAAGTGCTGCAACAGATGCTGCATAGTTAGAAGGATCGCCGCTATCAAGTGCTGTTTGCGCAGCAAAAGCAAATTGAGTGATCACACTTTGAATATTTGCTAGTTTTGCAGTTTCACCAGCAACCGTTAGTGAACCAATATATTCTTTATAAGCACACGTAACGAAAGCAGTTTGATTAGACGCAAGTGAACCACAGTTTGATAACGCTTCATTTTGAGCATACGCACCAAACTCAGCTGACTCTTCAATACCAGCTGCAAGTAATACCGAGCCTTGTACAAATGGGCCAAATGTATTTGACTCAATTAAGAAACTTGCGATACCGCCACCACCACTGGCAAGTGCCACACTTTTAACGTTGAACATTGGATCAACTTGGTCAGCTAGCGGAGCATTAGTTACAGCAACAAATGCTGGAGCAACTACCGAGCCTAATGAATGACCTAAGAATGATACATCTTGTGCATTTAAATCAGCAGCACCGGTAAAGTTAAGACCTAAGCGTAAGCCAAGTAAATCAGCAACTGATTGACGTAAGCTATCACGCGCTACTAATAATGACTGTAAGTTCATATAGCTTAATACAGAACCTGTAGAGGCATTAAAGTCGTCAGTACCGTCACCGTCTACATCTACACCACGCTCACCATGCATAGGGTGATCGATTGCAGCTGTTGCAAAGCCTTGCATTGTTAGCTGTGCGGTAATAGCTAGCATATCTTCTTTTTTAGAAGTAATACCGTGCTGCAAAATAACGATAGGCCAACCACCTTCAGGCATTGCTAACTCATCCATACCTAACTGACCACGTATTGCATTGATCACAGGTAAAATTGGTTTAGTAACTTGCACTGGCACATTAGCAATGCTTTGAGTTTTTGGAATTGTGTTGTACTTAGTTAAGTGTTTAGTTTGATCTAAACCTAAGTCGCGTAACTTACCATCACTTAACGCCATACAAAGGCCATCAGTTTCACTAATAGGATCGGTTGGGAATGAATCACCGGCTGCTGCCGCATAACCTAACACAGCAACACCACTATCACACAAACCTTGCCAATAAGTCGCTGATAAGTCATCGACCGTTGTGCCTGTAGGCGTGGCTAAATACATAGGTAACATCACGCTACCTTTTTGATATTGCACACCGCCAAACACCGGTGATAAACCTGTAATACCTTGTGATGCGAATACTTGCTCAACCGTAATAACAGGTTGCTCAGGAATTTGCACCATCGGTGTTGGCAAGGCTGGTTGCGAAAGACTAGCCGCTAAAAGCTGTTTTACTGTACCAAGCACTTGACCTGCTGATTGCATTGTCATCGCTGCAGAATAGATAATTTCATCTTTTGTGATGGCACCGCCCGATGTCACTGCATCTTCGTAGCTATTGATAACCGCTTGAAGTGACTTTTGCGAATCAGTGATAAGTGTTGTCTCTTCGCTCACTAGTGCATAAGTTGAAGATGGCTCAATTGAACGCCCTTCTGAGTCCATTAATGACGTTGTCAGAACATTAATGTAAGTGCTGCCCGCTTTAAATGGCTTAAGTGGGATAACAGCAACCGCATCACCAGAGCCTTGAGTGATGAAGTCTACGCCAAAGGTTAATTCAGACACTAATTTACAAGCAATACCCGCTGGAACTTGCGAGCAAGTTTCATCTGTTTGGCTTGCCCCCATTACAACTTCAAAAATACGCACAGCTCCTGCTGAAGCAGCAGAAGTCATATCAAGAGAAATACCCGCAGGAAAAGTTAAATCGATTTTAAACGGAGTTTGTGTTGACCAGCCATCAAGGGCACCAAGTGCAAGCTGAGGATCAGCATAAGCTGCACGTTCAACACTGACATTGTTGTCGTCTAATTCACCCGGCATGTTTAAAGTACCATCAAGGGTACCACTCATCAGTAAATCATTTGGTACTGAGATTACACTATTCGCTGGGTCAAATTTTACTGTCGCGGTTGGGAGAACAGGAGGATTATCATTTTTTACATCTTCTAATGTTTCTCCTCCACCACAGCCAGTAATGGCTGACGCAATGGCTAGTGAGAGTAGCAGTTTTTTCATAATTTCGCTCCGCGCAAATCTTATTGTTATTGTGTGTTCAGGGTTAAAAGTAGTTATTCTACTACCTTCATTCTAAGTTAATTTAATGTAATTAGGTTATTAATGAGACATTAGACCAGTTAAAGTTAACGTAAAGTTTCAATTTTCGCCACCTTAATTTGCAATAAATTCGATAACTTGGCTTTTTGCTATGGTAAAATGATGAAAAATTTAATCGATGGTACGTTTATGCATACTTATAAAGCCGCAGAGAATGCGCTAAAAGACAAAGTAATTTTAATAACAGGTGCTGGTGATGGCATTGGTCGTGTTGCCGCATTAACTTATGCTAAGCATGGTGCCACTGTTATTTTACTTGGAAAAACAACCAATAAACTTGAATGTGTTTACGATGAAATTGTAAATGCAGGCTATCCACAACCGGCTATTGTGCCAATGGATTTAAAAGGTGCCACAAAACAAAACTACCGTGACTTAGCTGCAACCATCGAAATGCAGTTCGGGAAGTTAGATGGTTTACTTAATAACGCAGGAATATTAGGTTCATTAGGTCCCCTTGAACATTTCTGTGTTTCTACCTTTGAAAACATCATGAAAGTGAATGTAACTGCACAAGCGATGATCACTAAATTCATGTTCCCTCTGCTTCGCAAATCTGAAAGCGCATCTGTTATTTTTACCTCGTCAGGTGTTGGTCGCCAAGGCCGTGAACACTGGGGTGCGTATGCAATCTCAAAATTTGCTGTTGAAGGTATGATGCAAACTTGGGCTTGTGAAGTGGGTAAAACCAATATTCGCGTGAACTGTATTAACCCAGGTGCTACCCGCACATCGATGCGTGCATCAGCATACCCTGGTGAAGATAGAGATAAGTTAGCAACACCTGAAGATTTAATGCCAACATATTTATACTTGATGAGCGACGACTCTAAAGAGGTAAACGGCCAGTCTTTAGATGCTCAGCAAAAATAAAGCAGATTGCTAATATCTAGATACAAAAAAGCAGCTTTCGCTGCTTTTTTAATTTTCGATTAAATAAAACGTTTGATAATAAAATCAACTTTTACACGTTTAGCCTGCCCCAATAGCTTTTTAACCGGTGCAGGATAGTCATCCATCGTCTCTAAATCCTGTGGACCTGTTAAACGACGACAGTGCTGCAAAATAGCGTGTTTTTCACTTTCTATTTGCTCAAGAATATGCTGCTTAGGGTCGTCAATTAAAATACCGTTTTCGATATCTAAGCCCCATGCGCGTGGATTTAAATTATGCCCACTTAATAAATGTAAGCGCTTATCAGAGCAAATCCCTTTTAAGTGAAAAGAATTACTTTCATGCTTCCAAAGGTATACATTCAAATTACCATTACTGATGTGGCGTTTTTGTGACTTTAAAAACTTATATAAAATGGTTTCATATAAATAAGGTAATGCACCAATTTTACTAAATGGCTCACTTGGCGGCAGATAAAAATCGTTTGCGGTTTTATCTCCTACCACAATAGTTACTTGCTTGCCTTGCTTCAATAAACGGCGTAATGAACGCATTAATGGTGCAGGAAAGTTAAAGTAAGGGGTATAAAGAACGAGTTCTTGCTCTGTGGTATCGAATAACGACTTAATTAAACGATTCAGCTTATTACTTCTGCGTCCTAAACCTAAAAATAAACGCACACCCAACTCACCGGCACTAGCTTCTGCAGCACTTTCGTAACTTGCCGATTTAAGTTCACGCATCAATTGTTTTTGCGCGACTTTAATATCATTAAACTTTACCAGTGGACGCATATCAATACGTGGCACTGCAGCTGAGCTTAAAAGATGTGTTTCTATAAATTCGATGACCGAATTACATAATCCAGCTTGGCGAACTAAAAAGTAGCGGTCTAAACGGTAACGTTCGTCTTGCTGTAGATATACATTATTTAAGCTTGCGCCGCTGTATAATAATGTGTCGTCAATCACAAAGCCTTTTAAATGCAGTACCCCGAAAAGCTCTTTGGCTTTTACTGGAACACCATGTACTTTGACATTTGATTGATACTGCTCTTGAAAATCACAATACATACTGGCATTGCCATCAGACTTAGCCGCACCAATTAAACCACGTTGAGCTCGGTGAAAATCAACCAGTACTTTTACTTCTAACTCAGGGTTAGCAAGTGATGCCTCATGTAACGCTGTTAATATTTCTCGCCCAGCTTCATCGTCTTGCAAATATAAAGCAGTAATATAAATTCTTTTTTTCGCTGCACCAATTAAACGCAATAGTTCAGTGCGATACTCTTTTGCATTGGTTAAGACTTGTACGTCTTCTGTAGTCAGCCCAAAAGCGGGCTTTTCCTGCCAAAATACCATAATTGCCTGTTCGTTTAGTTAGCTCATACCAAGAGCTAATATCAAAATTAGCTAAAACATACCAAAAAAATATTGCTTGGTCATGAATTACCGTACTTTGATCACAGAACAATTTGTAATTAGCCTGTTTTATGAGCAAAAAGAGTTATTTAAATTATAATAAGTAAGGATTATTTGACAGCTTAGCGATTTGACTAAAAAAATAATCAGGGCTTTTGTTTACATCCGCCTTGTTTTTCTTAGAATCGGGCGCATAGACATCGTATTGAAACGTTTTTAGGAAAAACCATGAGTGACGCAAAACACTGTAAACTATTAATCTTAGGTTCTGGCCCAGCTGGCTACACGGCAGCGGTATACGCAGCACGTGCCAACCTTAACCCTGTTCTTATCACTGGTATTCAGCAAGGTGGTCAATTAACGACAACCACTGAAGTTGAAAACTGGCCTGGCGATGCACACGGTTTAACAGGTCCTGCATTAATGGACCGTATGAAAGAACATGCTGAACGTTTCGAAACTGAAATTGTTTTTGATCACATTAATAAAGTTGATGTTTCAAAGCGCCCTTTCACTTTAACTGGTGACTCAGGCACATATACGTGTGATGCATTAATTATCGCAACAGGCGCGTCGGCTAAATACTTAGGTTTAGAATCAGAGACTAACTTCCAAGGTCGTGGTGTTTCTGCTTGTGCAACCTGTGATGGTTTCTTCTACCGTGGTCAAAAAGTAGCGGTTGTGGGCGGTGGTAACACTGCTGTTGAAGAAGCACTTTACTTATCAAATATCGCTGATGAAGTTCACGTTATCCACCGTCGTGACAGCTTCCGCAGTGAGAAAATCTTAGCAGATCGTTTAAAAGAAAAAGCTGAAAACGGTAACGTTGTTTTACATTACAACCGCACATTAGATGAAGTGCTTGGTGATGAAATGGGCGTTACTGGCATCCGCATTAAAGCAACTGATTCTGAAGAAACAGAAAACCTAGATCTTGCCGGTGTATTCATTGCAATTGGCCATAAGCCAAACACTGACATGTTTGAAGGTCAGCTAGAAATGAAAGACGGCTATTTAGTCGTTCAGTCTGGTTTAAACGGTAACGCAACACAAACAAGCGTACCAGGTGTATTTGCTGCAGGTGACGTGTCTGATCACATTTATCGCCAAGCAATCACATCAGCAGGTACTGGCTGTATGGCTGCACTTGATGCAGAACGCTTCTTAGATAACCTATAAAATAGTTGATCTAAAGCACTAATACTAGGGGCTGTTGTAAAACAGCCCCTTTTTTATAGCTAAATTTTTGTTAAAATCAGAGCAAATAACAACGATACGCTGATATGATCAAGCAACTATACCAACTCTCGCCCGAGACTGTTGATTTTCCAGACCCAGAACTCTCCCTTGATGAGCCCGATGGCCTGTTAGCAATTGGCGGGGATTTATCAGTTGAGCGCATTAAAAATGCCTATAACACCGGTATTTTCCCTTGGTTTAGTGACTATGAGCCTATTATGTGGTGGTCACCTAGCATGCGTGGTGTTATTGAGCTTAATGAATTTCATGTTAGTCGCAGCTTAAAAAAGCATTTAAAGCGTTTTCCTGTGCGTGTCACCATAAATCATGCATTTTCCCACGTTATCAATGCCTGTCGTGAGCAACGTATCGATGCAGAAGGTACCTGGATCACTGAACAAATGATGCATGCCTACATTGAAGCGCACCATCAGGGTTTGGCTCATAGCCTTGAAATATGGCACCAAGATGAACTCGTAGCTGGTCTCTATGGCATTATGCAAAATGGCATATTTTGTGGTGAATCAATGTTTCATCAAGTCAGTAATGGCTCAAAACTGGCTATGTGGGCATTAGTTAATTGGCTTAAGAAGCACCAAGCCCATTTTATTGATTGCCAACTAGAAAACCCTTATTTAATCACTTTAGGTGCAAAAGTTATCCCACGCAGAGAATTTTTAACTAGACTTAAATTAGCGCACAGTTATGTGCCTAAAAAAGATATGTGGCAACCACAAGAGTTGATTAATATTTATGACTGAGCACTTACCCGCTAGGCTTGGTTTAAGCCAGCAATTTGATTGCAGTTATTTACCCGACCGTCAGGAGCAACTACTTGTTATACTTGACCCAAGTTGTTATTGCCCTGATAAATTTGAACAGTTATTAGCATTGGGTTTTAGACGCAGTGGTGACCAAATCTATCGTCCACATTGCCCTATTTGTAATGCTTGTAATTCAGTGCGCGTTTTGGCCCAACAATTTACCCCTTCAAAATCCCAAAAGCGCAAATTAAATAAAGCAAATAAGGTTTTCACAGTCAGTTATAGTGAATACGAACGCGCAGAATATTACCCGTTATATTGCAAATACATCACGCAAAGGCATCAAGATGGTTCAATGTTTCCGCCTGATCAAAGTCAGTACGAAAGCTTTTTGTTTTGCCAGTGGCTACCCGTTACGTTCATAGAGTTAAGAGATGGCGATAAATTAGTTGCTGTTGCGGTAACCGATTGCATGACCAATGCCCTATCAGCGATTTATACCTTTTTTGATCCCGATTATGAGCAATACAGTATTGGTAGCATCATGATCATGGAGCAAATTAAATTTGCAAAACAACAAGCAAAACAATTTGTCTATTTAGGTTACCAAATCGACGAATGCACTAAAATGAAATATAAAACCCAATTTTTGCCTGCACAAAAGCACATTGGCGACGAGTGGTTGGCGATTTAATTTACAAAATTGAGCCCTGTAGCTTTACTTATTGCTGTATTTTCGGCAAAATCTGCAGCGTTTAACTATTTAAGAGGTGTTACGCTAAACATGGCGAAAGAAGACGTAATCGAAATGCAAGGTACGGTCCTTGATACTTTACCAAATACAATGTTCCGAGTTGAGCTAGAAAATGGTCACGTTGTTGTGGCTCATATCTCTGGTAAAATGCGCAAAAACTACATCCGCATCTTAACTGGCGACAAAGTAACCGTAGAAATGACTCCTTACGATTTATCGAAAGGTCGCATCGTATTCCGTGCTCGCTAAGTTAGTGCGTTAACGAGAGATTTAGCTTTTTGCTGCTTTGAATGAGCAGGTGTGTTTATTACAAAGAGCTAAAAGCGTTTGTTAAATGGTGTTAAAACTAACTTAGTTTTAATTCCATTTAATAAACAAAAAGCCCAGCAATTGCTGGGCTTTTTGTTTTTAGCTAAAAACAACTTAAGCTGTTTCTAGGCTAGTTTCAAAGTCAAAGTGGATTTTCTTGTCTTTAACCGATACCTTAACTGAACCACCATCGGCTAGCTCACCAAACAAGATTGCATTTGCCAGTGGCTTTTTAAGCTCATCTTGAATAACACGCGCCATCGGGCGTGCACCCATCGCTTTATCATAGCCTTTATCTGCCAACCACTCTCTTGCTTTGGATGTAAGTTCAAGGTTAACCGACTTCTTATCAAGTTGTGCTTGTAACTCAACAATGAACTTATCAACCACTTGCAAGATAATCTCTTTCTCAAGGTGATTAAACCAAATGATATTATCTAAGCGGTTTCTAAACTCAGGTGAAAACACTTTGTTGATTTCACTCATCGCATCATGAGAATGGTCTTGTTCGGTAAAGCCAATCGACTTACGTACAGTCTCTTGAACACCCGCATTCGTCGTCATCACCAATACTACATTTCTGAAATCAGCTTTACGACCGTTGTTATCAGTAAGCGTACCGTGATCCATTACTTGCAGTAGAATGTTGTAAATATCTGAATGTGCTTTTTCAATTTCGTCCAGTAGTACAACTGCATGCGGGTTTTTAATTACCGCTTCAGTTAACAAACCACCTTGCTCAAAACCAACATAGCCAGGAGGTGCACCAATTAGACGACTGACCGCATGACGTTCAACGTATTCAGACATATCAAAGCGAATAAACTCAACACCCATACACTTAGCAAGCTGCTTAGTGACTTCTGTTTTACCAACCCCTGTTGGGCCTGCAAATAAGAACGAACCCACTGGTTTGTCTTCGTTAGCAAGGCCAGAGCGCGATAAACGAATTGCTGAAGTCAACGCATCGATTGATTGGTCTTGACCAAACACCAGCATTTTCAAGTTACGGTCAAGGTTTTTAAGCGTCTCTTTATCGCTAGATGAAACGCTTTGCTGAGGTATACGCGCCATCTTAGATACAATAAGCTCGATATCAGCCACGCCAATTGTTTTCTTACGTTTGGAAACGGGCTGTAAACGCTGATTAGCACCTGCTTCATCAATAACATCAATAGCCTTGTCTGGTAAGTGACGTTCATTAATATATTTAGCACTAAGTTCTGCAGCTGCTTTCAATGCCTTTTGTGTATAACGAATACCATGGTGCTCTTCGTAACGCTCTTTTAAACCGTTAAGAATTTTCGTGGTATCGGCAACACTTGGTTCAAGCACATCAATTTTTTGGAAACGACGCACTAACGCACGGTCTTTTTCAAAGATATTCTTGAACTCGTTATAAGTAGTTGAGCCCATGCAGCGCAGCTTACCACTCGAAAGTAGCGGTTTAATTAGGTTCGATGCATCCATTACACCACCCGATGCTGCACCGGCACCAATGATGGTATGAATTTCATCAATAAATAAAATTGAACCTGGTTTAGCTTGTAACTCTTTAAGCAGCGATTTAAAACGTTTTTCAAAATCACCACGGTATTTGGTACCCGCTAATAATGCGCCCATATCGAGTGAGTAAACAACAGCATCGGCAATCACTTCAGGCACTTCTTTATTTACAATACGATAAGCTAAGCCTTCAGCAATGGCTGTTTTACCCACCCCTGCTTCACCGACCAAGAGCGGGTTATTTTTCTTACGACGACATAACACTTGTACAGTGCGTTCAACTTCGTTGTCGCGACCCACTAATGGGTCAATATTGCCATCAATCGCTTGCTGATTCAGGTTAGTCGTAAAGTTTTCAAGCTTAGTCGGCTCTTCACCTTGCACTTCTTGAACTTCTTCATGAATGTCATCGTGATCTTCACCGCCGATATCATCATCTGTTTTAGAAATGCCATGCGAAATAAAGTTAACAATATCTAAACGATTAACATCTGATTTTTTAAGTAAATAAACAGCTTGGCTTTCTTGCTCAGAAAAAATTGCCACTAGCACATTAACGCCAGTTACTTCGTTTTTGCCAGATGATTGCACGTGAAATACAGCGCGCTGCAATACACGCTGAAAACCTAACGTCGGTTGCGTTTCTCTGTCTTCTTCAAGATCAGGAATAACCGGCGTTGTTTCATCAATAAAATCTGATAATTCGACTTTTAATGCGCC
Source organism: Pseudoalteromonas sp. BZA4 (assembly GCF_040104395.1). Classification (NCBI taxonomy): domain Bacteria; kingdom Pseudomonadati; phylum Pseudomonadota; class Gammaproteobacteria; order Alteromonadales; family Pseudoalteromonadaceae; genus Pseudoalteromonas; species Pseudoalteromonas sp. BZA4. The sequence goes on along the minus strand of NZ_JBECOT010000001.1, from coordinate 79,739 downwards.
CATATCAACGCCGCAGGCGTTTAGCGCTTCTCCAGCAGAAGGGTTATCGAGCAGTGCAAGTAAAAGATGCTCGACGGTCATAAATTCATGACGGCGTGTTCTCGCTTCGCGAAACGCCGCATTCAAGGTTAGTTCTAAGTCTTTGTTTAGCATTGGCAACCCCTTACTGAGATAATATTTATATACCGTTGTGACGGGCTAATTGGTTCACCCTACCTTGGTATTTATTCCTGCTCACAACTACATAGCAGTGGATGCTCGTTGTCTCGTGCGTAACGATTAACTTGTTCAGCTTTGGTATGAGCTACATCGGCGCTGTAAACACCGCAAATTGCTTTACCGTTATGATGAACTTGAAGCATCACATCTGTTGCTCTATCGCTATCCATATTAAAAAACGTCATTAGTACTTCTATCACAAAGTCCATAGGCGTGTAATCATCATTATTTAAAATGACTTTATATTTTCGCGGTGGTTGCAATTTTTGCTTTTCACTGTCGCGAACTGTTTCAATAACACCAGAATCTTTCATGCCACTCATAATTAAATATAGTCTTGTCTTTAGAACTCAAGCAAACTTGAATAAAAAAATAAATAAATTGTTAAAAAATAGTCTAAAACACTTGACTGACTGGCTAAATAAACTACAGTCAAATATAGATTGATTAATCATTAGTCAGTCTAGCAAATTACACGGTTTAGAATAACTAAATTAGTCAACTTATAGAAGGATGTAGAAGTATGGCTTGTGGAAAAGTCAAATGGTTCAACAATGCCAAAGGTTTTGGCTTCATCGTAGAAGACGGCAGCGAGACTGATATATTCGCTCATTACTCAACGATTGTAATGGACGGTTATAAAACACTTAAAGCTGGTCAAGATGTAACATTCGAATTGCAACAAGGTCCAAAAGGGTTACACGCAACGAATATTGCGCCTAACGATGAAATCTCTTAGGTAAAACCTATTCGAGTATCAAGCGAGCGACCTTGTTAAGATCCTCGCTTACTCTTCTCATTTAAATATATCTCTCACTTCCCTTGAAATTCCATTTCTTTACCCCAATTGTTTAATTGTTATTAGCCCTTTAGAGCCAAGCTTGTTACACTCTTGTTGCTTAAATTTAGCTTTTTCGTCATTTTGACGTAAGGCTTTTGGCTAATTTCATAATTTGCTTATTTGAGCTATAAGAATTTTACAGTCTGTCAGCTGTGGTTATTTTAATACTATGTATTGAGTTGCAACAGCTAACAGACTGCTTGCTGTTGTTTTATCAAGGCACTTAAGCTTGGTAATTCAAGGCTATATATTGCATTGTTGAATATGGCTAATTAAGGGTTACTGCTAGCAGTCATTACCAAACATTACGCCAACTATCTAGGAATGATGATGACATCAAAAATTATCTATACTAAAACAGATGAAGCGCCAGCTCTTGCGACGTATTCATTGTTACCAATCATCCAAGCGTATACAAACGCTGCGGGTGTTGAAGTTGAAACTCGCGATATTTCATTAGCGGGCCGTGTAATTGCAAACTTCCCTGAGTACTTAACTGAAGATCAACGTATTGATGATGCACTTGCAGAATTAGGTGAAATGGCTAAAACACCTGAAGCTAACATTATCAAGTTACCTAATATCAGTGCTTCTATCCCTCAGCTACGTGCAGTAATCAAAGAGTTACAAGAAAAAGGTTACGCACTACCTGACTACCCTTCAGAACCAAAAACTGATGAAGAAAAGAAAGTTAAAGCAACTTACGACAAAATCAAAGGTTCTGCTGTAAACCCGGTACTTCGTGAAGGTAACTCAGACCGTCGTGCTCCAGGTTCAGTAAAAGAGTACGCACGTAACAATCCACACTCAATGGGTGCATGGAGCAAAGATTCACAGTCTTACGTTGCTAGCATGGAAGAAGGTGACTTCTTCGGTTCTGAGCAATCAGTCACTGTTGCAGAAGCAACTGACGTACGTATCGAGCATGTTGCTGAAAATGGTGACATTACAGTACTTAAAGCAAGCACACCATTACTAGCGGGTGAAGTAATTGACGCTTCTCGCATGAGTGCTGCTAAGCTTCAAGCTTTCCTTGCAAAAGAAATTCAAGCAGCAAAAGACAAAGGCGTGTTGTTCTCATTACACATGAAAGCAACTATGATGAAAGTGTCTGACCCAATCATCTTCGGTCACGCCGTAAAAGTGTTCTTCAAAGACGTATTCACAAAACACGCTGATCTTTTCAAAGAACTAGATGTTGACGTAAACAACGGCTTTGGTGATGTATTCTCAAAAATCGAAAGCCTAGATGCAGCTAAGAAAGCTGAAATCGAAGCGGATATCCAAGCGGTATACGACAACAACCCTGCTATTGCAATGGTTGATTCTGACCGTGGTATCACTAACCTTCACGTACCAAGTGATGTGATCATCGATGCATCAATGCCTGCTGCAATCCGTTCTAGCGGTCAAATGTGGAATAGCGAAGGTAAATTACAAGACACTAGCTTTGTAATTCCAGATCGTTGTTACTCAGGTGTTTACCAAGCAACTATCGATTTTTGTAAAGAAAATGGTGCATTCGATCCAACAACTATGGGTAGCGTACCTAACGTTGGTCTTATGGCTCAAAAAGCTGAAGAGTACGGTTCACACGACAAAACGTTTGAAGTAGCTGCTGCTGGTACAATCCGTGTAGTTGACACAGCTGGTACGACTTTACTTGAGCATGCTGTTGAGCAAGGTGATATCTGGCGTATGTGTCAGGTGAAAGACGCACCAATCCAAGATTGGGTTAAACTTGCTGTTAATCGCGCTCGCGCAACTAACACGCCTGCAGTTTTCTGGTTAGACGAAAACCGTGCACACGATGCTGAGCTAATCAAAAAAGTAAACGCGTATTTACCACAACATGATACTGACGGTCTTGAGATCCACATCTTAGCACCAATTGAAGCGACTAAGTTCTCATTAGAGCGCATCAAAGAAGGTAAAGACACTATTTCAGTAACTGGTAACGTTTTACGTGACTACTTAACTGACTTATTCCCAATTCTTGAGCTTGGTACAAGTGCTAAAATGCTTTCAATCGTACCACTTATGAATGGTGGTGGCTTATTCGAAACAGGTGCAGGTGGTTCAGCGCCTAAGCACGTTCAACAGTTCGAAAAAGAAAACCACTTACGTTGGGATTCACTAGGTGAGTTCTTAGCACTAGCGGCTTCTTTAGAGCACCTAGCGGTTAATACGGGTAATAAGAAAGCACAAGTACTTGCTGATACACTTGATAAAGCAACAGGTACTTTCCTAGCTGAAAACAAATCACCTTCACGTAAAGTGAAAGAGATTGATAACCGTGGTTCGCACTTCTTCCTTTCTTTATTCTGGGCACAAGAACTTGCTGCACAAAATGATGATGCGGAATTAAAAGCACAGTTCACACAAATCGCTGCTGATCTTGAGTCTCAAAAAGACCAAATCGTTACTGAATTAAACGATGCACAAGGTCCAGCAATGAGTGTTGGCGGTTACTTCCAACCAAATGATGAGTTAGCATTCAAAGCAATGCGTCCAAGCTCAACATTTAATGACATCCTAGCTAAACTGGTTTAATTCATTTAAACCTAATCAATTAGCTATAAGAGAGTTACCTCAGTGTGTTTACCACCAAAGAGGTAACTCTTTTTTATTTTAGTGACTAACAATCAATTTTTAGCAGTCACTCGTAGCGCTCACTTCACTTTTAGACCACTTTAATAAAGCCGTTTTAACACATTGGTAATCAATCGGCTTGGCAACAAAATCATTCATTCCTGCGGCAAAACATCGTTGCTTATCAGCTTCAAGTACATTGGCTGTTAAGGCAATAATAGGGATAGCTCTATACTCTGGCATTTCTCTTATACGTATTGTTGCTTGCGGGCCATCAAGTACAGGCATCTGCATATCCATAAATATAATATCAAAACTATTTTGCAGATTATTTTCCCCACTATGTTCCTTACATAGCGCAATAGCTTGCTCGCCATCCCCTGCTATTTTTATTGAGCTTATACCAAACTCATTTAACATAGCCTCGATAACAACCTGATTAATGTCATTGTCTTCGACTACAAGTACATGTAGTGTTGAAAAGTCTGCTTGTTCCTCTTCGATTTCTTGGCTAGTTTCGGCTTCAAACTCAGAGTGCTCAATAACCTGTGTTGTTTTTAAATCAAAATAAAAGCAAGAACCCTGCCCAACTTCGCTTTCTACCTGCAAAGGAGCATTCATCAAGTTTAGTAATTTACTTGAGATAGCAAGGCCAAGTCCTGTACCACCGAAGCGGCGTGTAATTGAGGTATCAGCTTGAGAAAACGCTTCAAATAACCTACCGAGATTTTCTTTTGCGATACCTATTCCTGTATCAATCACGCTAAATTTGATGCTCAGATCATCTGAGCCAAGCTCACTAATTTTTACGTTGAGTGTCACACTGCCTTTCTCGGTGAATTTAATTGCGTTCCCTAAAAGGTTTATCAACACTTGTTTTAGGCGGGCTTCATCAGCAAAGAAAACACAATGTTGATATTCTTCAGCAACAGAAATATTCAACTTGATATGCTTACTTTGGGCTTGCTCTTTAAATAAATGCCGTAGCTCATCTAGTAGCGAATTTAAATGTATAGGCACAGACTCTAGCTCAATTTTAGAGGCTTCAATCTTACTTATATCTAAAATGTCGTTGATGATTACCAATAAACCAGCCCCTGAAGATTGAATAATATTAAGCATCTTTATTTGTTCATTAGACAAATTAGTACGGCTCAACTGCCGCGCCATTCCTAAAATGCCATTCATAGGGGTTCTAATTTCATGGCTCATATTTGCCAAAAATTCTGATTTCACTTTGGTGGTGTGTTCTGCCGTTTTCTTGGCTTGGGTAAGGTCTTGGCTTAACACCCGAAATCTATCTGCCGCAGTTGCAAGCACACCAATTTCATCGTTACGCTTTAAATCATAAATAGGGGCTGATAAATCACCAGCTAAGAAGTATTGGAAACTTGTGGTTAAACGTGTAATTGCACGCGATATATGCAAGTGGAAATAGATGGCAAGCGCGATAATGTAGATAACCACGCCAACAGCAAGAAAACGCAGAGTTTGAACTGTTTTTATTACTGTTTCTTGCGCTTCACTTTTAATTTTTTGCAGTTTTGCTAGGGATTGCTCTCTGAGTTTATCTGCAAGGGTGCTGAACTCTATAGCATCGCCAGCCATAACAACATTAACCAAGCTTAAATAGTTTCGGTTAGCCTGCACGCCTCTCGAAAAAGCCTGTTTATATGTTTTAGCATGTTCATGGTTATTACTTAGATCAGTGTTGGTTTGTGACTGATTCGATAAAATAGCCAGCGCCTTATTCACCGCCGCTCTTTTAGAGTAATCTTTTTTGGCAAGAAACAAAGACGCATCACGATGTAATTCATGCCATACATTGAGATGTTCAGTGATAGCCAGCTTCTCGTCATTGCTAGTCGCAGTTAATTTGAGGTTGGTTAATTCATTAATAGCTTCTAAATAGATTTGCGGTAACTCAACGTCAGTGAGCTCTGCTTTTATTTCATAACGCTTGGCAAGCACATCTAGATTTTCACCGTACCGTGAAATCAGCTGTGTCATTGAATTTAAATAAACTTGGCTTTCAAGTTCATCACTTTTCAAATCAACACTTTCTAAACGTGCTTTTATACTTTCAAAGTTCTCTATTATTTTACTAAATACGGTTTTACTGCCTGAGAACCCATAAACTGAAATATCACGCTGCATTTCAACAATATCTTTATTTATACGAAGTATACCCACGGCATAATTACTAATGCGGCTTATATCGTTAAAAGATGTTTCAATTCTTTGTAATCGCTTGTTCAAGACAAAATAACTCGCCCCCATTACAAGTAAAACGAGTGTCAATGCCAATAACACTTTGGCTGCTAAAGACCTAGAAAAAATGGTTAGCAATGTAGCTCCTTATGAGTTCAACAACTCATACCATTTATCTAAACTGTAATCATAATTCGGCATTACCGTATTCCAGACCGCTATATTCGAAAAACGCTTGATATAGCTTCCTCCATCACGAGCTTGACCCGCTTGAACAGATATTTTGCCGTCTGTTCCGCGTAAATCCATGGATGCTTCTTGCCCTTCATACCAATATTGCCATTCTGCTTTTGACATAAGAGGCTGACTCCGCTCAGGATTAGAAATGTAATAACCTTGTCTTGCGATAAATGCGCCTGGATAGCCAGAAAGCCACCAATTCATGTATTCATAAGCAGCATCTTTAACATGTCCCTGTGCATTAGCTGATAAGCACATTTCTCCATGCCAAGCACGATAACCTTCTTTCGGTGAAGCATAAACAACGGGGATACCTTGCCCTTTGCAGGCACTAACACCGGGCGAAAACATACTTTGAATAGTAACGCGCTTCATTTTCATAAAATCAACAGACTGCGGTACCGAAGTCCAAAAACCAGCAAAATGACCTTGCCTTTTCTTTTGCAGTAATATTGCAAATAGCTGGTCAATTTCGCTAATACTCATATTACCCATATCTTTAAATGTCATCAGTCCCTGCGCTTCGGCAGCCAGAGCAGCATAAAAAATACCGATTGTTGGCGCATTAACAAGGGCGACTTTGCCTTTATTCTTTTCATCGAGTAACCAAGACCAAGACTCAGTTTCGTAAGGAATCCCCTTTTCTATGAACTGAGTGTTGTAGCCAAACGAGTCGACATTATGCACGTAAGGCAAGAAACTAATTGCATCGCTTGGTGTAGTCGCAAGCGTTCCATCTGCTTGCACGTAAAGAAGTTTGTTGGGTGAGTCACCAGCGCCTAACTTAGCTTCAGGCACAATTTTACCTGTTTTAGAGAGTGGATTGATTTCATCCCAATAGGTAAGGCGCTCTGTTTCGATAGGTTGAATAGCACCTGCTTGCCAGAGAATATTAATTGAATCTGACCATTGCTCGTACAAGTCAAAGCTACTTGGGTCTGATGCTGCCTTTTGCAACACCGCAGCACTGCCCATTGGGGTAAATTCAATATTAATACCCAGCTCAAGCATGGCTTTTTGCCTGAGTTCTTCTTGTAGAGTTACGTGGGTCCCCATAACCCTAATTGTGGACGTGTTTTTAGCAAACACATAAGGAGCATTGAAGGCAAGTGTTGAAGCCACAGCACCAACACCTAATGTTTTTAAAAAGTCTCGGCGGTTATCTGAGTAGTCCATTTTGCAATCCAACCTATTAGACCCATTCAAAGTATAGGTTAAATTTGAAAATTGCCTAAAATAACTACTCATTTACCCAGCAATGATTTTTCTAAGCCGAGTATTCACAAACTACTATTTCTTACATTAAAAAATGTTCTTTAGCTGACACAATTGCTTGCTCAATAGCCGTATTTTTTACAGGCTTTGAAACAAATAAATCCATTCCAGCTTGTTTACAAGCAGCTTTATCATCTGCAGAGGTATTGGCTGTTAGAGCAATGATGTAGGTTTTATCAGTTGGGCAAATTTGTTCATCTCTTAAAATACGAGTTGCTTCAATACCATCCATTTCTGGCATTACGCAATCCATAAAAATCAGATTGTATTTGTTTTGCTTGCACTTATTTATCGCATCAATTCCATCGCAGGCATAATCGGCCGTTAAGCCTAACTTTTCTAGGTGTGCTTTTAACACAAAGCGGTTAATTTGATTATCATCAACAACTAGTATCGATAAAGGCAAGGCTGAAAAGTCGATATCAGAGGTATGCAGCGTATCATGTGATTGTGGTTGCCCTAGCTTCAGAGGTAGTTGAATATCAAAACAACTGCCTTTTTGGAATTCGCTACTGACCTTTATTGTTCCACCCATGTAGTCAATAAGTTCTTTCACTATTGCAAGGCCAAGCCCCGTGCCCCCCTTTTTACGGTCCTTATTTAGCTCTTGGGTAAATGGTGAAAACAGTGACTTCATGAAGGTTTCTGTCATGCCTATGCCCGTATCAGAAACTCTTAAATTTAAGATGAAATCGTCATTTTGAACCCTAGCAGATACGTATAACTTAATAGTGCCTTGCTCGGTAAACTTTAAGGCATTACTCAGTAAGTTAGACGCAATTTGAGTGAGTCGGGTGTTATCACAGTAAGTCCAACACTCTTCACTTATATCAATATCGACGTCAAAATTAAGATTTTTTTCTTGGTATAAAGGTAAGTACAAAGACGCTAAATCAACAAAAATTGTTTTTAATAAAAAGTGACTAGGCTCTAATTTCAGTTCACCATGATTTATTTTAGAAAAATCGAGCACTTCATTGATTATATTTAATAAGATATCTGCGCTGCGAAGGGCAACTTTGAGTTTTTCTTCTCGCTTTTGCTCTGACTTTTCATAAAGTAAAGTCGTTAGCATGCCTGTAATGCCATTTAACGGCGTGCGTAATTCATGGCTAATCTTAGCCAGCAAGATACTTCGGTCTTCAAGTGTACGTTCAGCATCCGCTTTTTGCTTTTTAAGCTCTTCACGAAGTAACACCTCTTTCGTTACATCTTGAAAAGTGCCTATTAAACGAACGCATTGCCCGTTTTCAAATTCTGCTTCGCCATACGTTGAAACCCATACACGATTACCTTTCGCTGTGATGAGCTGAATTTCAATATTCCAATCTTTACCATGCTCGATTGCTTCTTGAATTACGTGTTGTATTACATCACGACTTTCACCTTCTTTATAAAACTCAATAGCCGTTTCAAGGTTTGGAGAATAATCAACGGGCACTTCATGGATTGCTTTAGTTTGCTTGCTCCAGTACAACTTATTTTCTAGCAAGTCGAACTCCCAAGAACCTATACGAGCAACTTCTTCAACTTGCGCCAGCATGTAGTTCTTTTTTATTAACCGTTCTGAAGAAGCATTGCGTGCTATTTCGTTACCTAACCACTGAGCAAATAACTCTACGTAATCGTGAGACTCTTCACTAAAAGGTTTTGATACATTCGGCGCCGAGAAGTTAACTGTGCCGAACACCTTTTTGCCAACAAAAATAGGCGCGCCAATGTAAGATTCGAGTTGAAAATTTACATAACAAGGGTGCTTTGCAATCCGACTATTTGAGGCATGATGAAATGAAAGCGCTTTATTAGCTTCTAAGGTGTGAGCACAATAGGTTCCTTCCAAATCAAATTGCGTACCAACCGGGATTGCATTATCTGGCGCTACCACATGAATGACCGTATAGAGCTTGTCATCAACTTGACTCACAATCGCAAATTCGAGATCAAATACCTCTAAACCAAATTCTAGTAACTTGATTACTTTGTCGGAAAAATCAATTTCTTGATTAGATACTATATCGTGGAATTGGCGCAGAAAGTTCACAGTCACTCCTTGTCACTTAAAACTGCATCTAGCTAAAAATAGCATATCAATAAATTATTAAGCGTACACTTAAAACAGGCTAAAGAACCAAGTTTCATTAAAAATACCATGAGATAGCATTAAAACAGCCATTTTTTGTTGACAAATTGGCAAAGCTCGGTGATTGGTTAATACTTTTTAACTAAGAGTTAATAATTTTAGGCTCCCATTATTTCTATGTCGCTGAGAGCTAAATTTATCCTTCTACTTTCCTCTATATTTTTAGTGGTGGTAGCCAATACCTTCATTATCTATGTATTAGATAAGCAAGGTCAGGCTAAACTTGAGGCAGTGTTCCATACTCATGATGTGCTCGATGAATCAGAAAAGCTCTACAATCAAATAACAAACGCAGAAACTGGACAACGGGGTTATTTATTAACGCGAGATCATAACTATTTAGAACCTTACTACACAGCACTTGAACAAGTTAAACAACATTTTTTGACTATCAATAAGCTAACGTTAAATAACCCCGAACAACAAAATACTCTTACTGAAATTGATGAGCTAGTCGACAAAAAATTAGCAGAGTTAGCATTAACTGTCACACTTGTGATGCAAGGCACACCATATGCCCTCGAAGAAGCTAAAGCGATTGTGTTAACGAATGAGGGTAAACAGTATATGGACCAGATCCGCGAGCATACTTTACTTTTTCAAAATACCGAGCTTGCCAAGTTAGAACAGCAAAATGCTGACTACCAAAAAAACAGACTATTTATAACTCGCTTCGTAACTTTGCAAATACCATTAATGCTCATCTTGTTAGTTTTTTGCGCTTTTTATATCAATGCAAAGCTTTTTAAACCTCTTAAGTTATTAATTCAAAACACTGATCAACTAGAAAAAGGCGAAAAACCAAAAACGTTGACGATTAGTAGCCATGATGAAATTGGCTATGTTTTAAAACGCTTTGCACGCATGAGTGACATCATTTATGAGCGAACGAGTAAGTTAAATTTTCAAGCTAGTCATGATCATCTAACAGGCGTTCTAAATAGCACAGAGTTAAAGCCTGCATTAAAACATGCCATTACTACTTGCTCTGAAGACAATAAACTGGCTGTTATATTTATAGATATTAATAAGTTCAAAAAGCTAAATGATGAATATGGCCATTTAATTGGTGACAAAGTTCTTATTGAAACCGCAAAACGAATTACGTCATCAGTTAGAGCCGATGATGATGTATATCGTTATGGGGGAGATGAATTCGTCATAATTACACATAATATCGCTAAATACAGACACATTAATGCCATGATCACGCATCTATTGGCATGTTTTGATAACCCATTTGTATTTGAACAGTTCACATTAAATATTTCATTAAGTATTGGGGTAGCCCTTGCTCCAGATCACAGCCTAGATCACCAAGAATTGCTGAAATTAGCTGACCAAGCAATGTATCACGCTAAACATGAGTTAAAAAATAGCTATCATATTTACAACAACCACAATCAAGAAGACTAATCTAAATTACTGCTTTATACGTATATATTTGCAAAAATCACCATCACTATGTATAAAAAACACACAGATATTAATTAAGGCAGCACTATGCATATTTTTTTAACAGGTGGAACAGGCCTCATTGGTAGACATTTGTGCCCTTTTTTATTGAATCACCACAAGGTTACTGTGCTAACACGCAACCCTATTCAAGCCGCGGTCATACTGACTCATCAAGTACACACTGTTAAATCACTCGATGAAGTTAATTTTGAAGAGATTGACGCTGTCATTAATCTGGCTGGAGAGCCAATTGTCAACAAACGTTGGAGCGAATCGCAAAAACGAACTTTACTGAATAGCCGGATTAATCTTACTTTACAGATATCTAAAGCGATTAGCCGCTGTGAATCACCACCTCATACTTTTATTTCTGGCAGTGCGATTGGCTTTTATGGCCGCCAAGAAAATCAGCCAATTGATGAAAGCTTTAATGATATTTATCCTGAATTTAGCCATGTTCTTTGCCGTGATTGGGAGCATGCAGCGACGAAAGCACAATCTGACCAAACTCGAGTATGCCTACTTCGTACAGGTATCGTATTAGCTAAGCAAGGTGGTGCCTTAGGTAAAATGCTGCCAGCCTTTAAGTTTGGCTTGGGAGGACCTTTAGGTCATGGTCAACAAGGAATGTCATGGATCCATATAGATGACATGATCCAACTTATCCTTTTTGTACTCTCACATCAGGATATACACGGCCCAATTAATGCCACTGCGCCAAATCCTGTTGATAATAATGAATTTAGTCAAACACTCGCGAGTGTGATTTCGCGACCTGCCATGCTACGTATGCCTAGCTGGGTTTTAAAATTGATGATGGGAGAAATGTCTGATCTTCTGCTTCATGGTCAATTTGTGCTTCCGAATAAACTACTTAGTCACAATTACCGCTTCCACTATCCAACATTGAAGCCGGCATTAGAAAGCCTGAAATTATAGTTACAAAGTGCGGGTTGCCAATACAAAACCAATACATAATAATTAAATAGATTTTAGTCGAGTGATTCTTCAGGGAAAGTCATGATGCATTTACCCACCATAATCAGCATCTCAATTTTATTGAATGTGATTATTGGGTCGTTCTTATTGTCTTTGTATTTTTTAAGACAACAATCAAGTTATTTATATTGGGGTAGCTCGTGTCTCATATTTGTAGGCGCACAAATAGCAGCTTCTCTGCGTATTTTTATCGACCTTCCTCTAATTACACATTATCTAGCTGATTTACTGATAATTTCAGCTCCCTTAGCAGCCATACTAGGTATTCATACTTACAGTCAATCAGACAAAAAATGTCAAAATAAATGTGCATATGTGTTAGTTGCATCTGCAGTAATATTACTCCTTGTTTATGATTCACCATTTAGCCAGTTATTCACAACAGCCATAATTGCAGCATGTTTTAGCTATGCAGCTTTCGCGCTAAGGAAGTTGCATGTTAAACGCATCATGCATTTAGTATTACTCAAGTTGTGTTTCGTCATTCACGCTTTGATTATGGTAACCCAGTTTTCACTACTACTTAGTGATTACCTAGGTTTGTTGCAAACAGACTTGAAACAAATATTAGCTGTTATTCTCATAAGCCATATTGTTATTACCACACTAACCGCCATGATCTGGCCATTAATGATGTTCTTAGAGCATGAGCAGGTACTGAGTGACCTTGCTAATCGTGATTCGCTAACAGGTTTATTGAATCGTCGAGCGTTTATTAGCGTTAGTAACAATTATTTAGAACAAGCAAACAACAACCTAACAAAACTTTGCGCTTTGATGATAGATATCGATTTCTTCAAGAGAGTTAATGATCAGCATGGTCATGAAACTGGTGATGAAGCACTTAAGTGGGTTGCTAAAAAGATTAAAAGCCAGCTACGTGAGCACGATTTAGTGGCTAGGATTGGTGGTGAAGAGTTTGCAGTGATACTACCCAATACTAGCCAAGCTCAAGGAGAAATCTTATCAGAGCGAATTCGTTTAGCCATTCATAATGATAACTTTGTGCACAATGACCATGAAATAAACCTGTCTATCAGTATCGGCATCATCACCCATAAATCGGGCACCAATAATGTTAACGAGTTACTGGCAGAAGCCGACAAAGGCTTATACAAAGCAAAATTAAATGGCCGTAATCAGGTTGTGACCATGGCATTTTAACGCAACAACTTGTTAGTTTAATTTAAACTCTCATTTAACTGGCTTAGCCCATTGGTCACCCACTGTTTATCTAGGCATTGCTCTAAGTTCAGTTGGGCAAATTTTAAAAAGTTGCGCGCCGCATGTGATAAATGGCGATCAGTGCGCACCACAAAATACCAATGGCTGGCCAAATTCACATCTTCAACATTTAGCATGCAAAAACTCGTATCGTGAGGTGGCAGCACATGGCGCGAAACCACCCCTAGCCCCATTCCTGAGCCAACAGCAACACGAATAGCCTCGTTACTCGCCATTTGCACTGTGTTGCTAAGGACAAAACCTCTGCTTTGCAGTTCACTCTCAAACAGCATTCGCGTAGCTGAACCTGGCTCGCGAAGTAAAAAACGTTCACTCACTAAGTCATGTAAAGTTACATGACTTTTACTCGCAAGCTTATGGTTATTTGCCGCAATAAATACAAGAGGATTTTGTAAAAACCGCCCCGCTTTTGCGTGTTCTAACGAAGGGGGATGACTAAATACATAAATATCGTCTTCGCCTCTTTCAAACCGGGCAAGCACCTCAGCACGATTACCAATCTCTAGTGGCAATTCAACATGCGGATGTAAATTACTATACGGACCAAGTAACTTAGGCAAAATATATTGTGCAGTGTTAACCATGGCTATTTTACAGCGCCCGCGCTCTCCACCTCTAAGCTCAGCTAAGTAATCTTGATAATCATCAAAATGACCAAACACCTGCTGACATGTTTGAAACAATGCAAAACCCGCTTCTGTAACATGTATACGCTGCTGATTAACCATCACTAATGGCTCATTAACTGTTTCTTGTAAGCGTTTAATTTGTTGCGAAACCGTTGGTTGCGTTAAGTGTAGCTGCCTTGCTGTTTCACTGATAGATCGCGTTTTTACCACACACATAAACACTTCTAGTAAGCGAAAAGAAATATGTCTTAAGTCCATAAAACCCAACCTATAGATGATTATCTATAAGATATTATCATTTATTTAATTATTTACTATGTGAATTTTTATCTAGAATAGCGGCGCTTTTAACCAAGAGGAGAACAAAGTGCCTGATATTGTTGTAATGTTTTTTGTTTTAGGACTCACAGCCGGATTACTTCGCTCTGACCTAAAAATTCCGCAAGCAACCTATGAAACCCTTAGCCTATTGTTGATGCTCACCATTGGCTTAAAAGGCGGCATGGTGCTACATGGCAATTTACATTGGCAACTCTTACCCGAAATGGGCGCTGTGTTAATGCTTGGCGGCTTAATACCTTTAATGCTTTACCCAGTTTTAAACAAACTGCTAAACCTCTCTGTTGCTAATAGCGCAAGTATTGCCGCCCACTATGGTTCTGTAAGTGCAGGTACATTCGCCGTTGCTTTAGCATATGCCGAATCGAACTCACTTAATGTGGGTGCTGAAGTCACGCTTTACTTAGTAATGCTTGAGTTACCTGCAATCATCGTTGGTTTATTACTATTCCGCCGTCTTGGAAATGGGTCTGGGCAAAACCTATCACTCAAAGCGCTATGGCATGAAACACTGACTAACAAAAGCGTGATTCTGCTTGTAGGTGGTGTAATTATTGGCATGATGTACGGCACACAACAAGGCAGCCAAGTAACTAGCCTGTTAACAAACAGCTTTAAAGTTGTATTAGCGTTATTCTTGCTCGAAATGGGTTTAATGGCCGCACAAACACTGCGCCCTATTCCATGGCATCATTGGCGTTTAGCATTATTTGCACTTATAACACCTAACCTATTGGGTGCTATCGGCGTCTGTGTTGGTACTGCCCTGCAACTCGAGCTGGGCTCGGTAGTAATATTAGCAAGCCTAGTTGCTAGTGCCTCTTATATTGCTGCTCCAGCAGCTATTAAAGCAGCGATTCCTGATGCTGATATAGGCTTAGCCATGTTATGTTCTTTAGGTATTACCTTTCCTTTCAATGTATTACTAGGAATTGGCTTGTATCATCAAATAGCATTGTATATGAATTAAAAGGTTCGCTAACTATCACTTTATGCATGAGATTTTTTAAAAAGTCGTTTAATATAAATAAAAAAGCAGTGCAAGGACATGCTATGTTCAATCAAACGCTTAGCACTGAGCAACAGCATGTAAGTGATATTTTTATGCGCTTATGTACGCTTTGCCATGTGCAAAATAATTTAGAATTAGAGCAACATTTATCATTACAACGTGGCTTTTGTGAGCAAAGTATTGAGCTTGCAACTGTTCCTTATCAGTTAATTGATAAACTAGCTAAAGCTTCTGAGGTTAGCTTTGATTCACTACTTAATGGTAATAACCAAACCACAGCTACACTTGATGGGCCACTCTTAGAAGCAGTGAGTAACGGTATTATCAAGAGTATAAAAAAACTATCAATGGCGGGGTTAATTAAGGGTGAAAATCAAACGCAAGAAGCACTTAGTCAACTTGCAGATATTCAGCTAAAACAAATAGCAAAAGAGCTCAAAATACAAAGCCAGGTTAAATAACCTGGCTTTTTACTAATTCTTACCTTTGTACATTTTCTCGTAAATGTCAGATATGTTGTTTTGTTTATCGTAGTATCGCTGCAGCTCCCCAAGCGATAACTCCTTTATTTTATCGCTATCAAGCCCAGTCGGTTCTGCTAATTTAAAATTTACAGCGTGCGGTGAATTGCCCATTAAGGTTGCAATTTCGCTCTTTAGTTGTTCAGCTTTATTGAATAGTTTAATTGCTTTGCTGATATCTGTTTCATACTCGGCTTGTAACGTGCACCAAACCACCTCAACAGACTTAGACCTGATTTGATCTTCAAAGATATTTTTGCGCGCAATCAACCATGTACTTGCAATCAGCAAGATGGCTAAAACGGCAATGGCTATGTAAATTAGTTCAAGCATTACGATCCCTCGGTAAACTAAATGTTACTATACACCCAAACTTGGTCCGTAATACATCAGGAAAAAGCATTATAAATGATAGTACAAGGCTGATATACAACACAATAAAGCTGTAAACGTAATGTATCTGCGCAAATTCTTGCTGCAAATCCAGAACAACAAATTTCACCCAAATAATTAAGTGAGACAGAGTTAGAATAATGAAAAGTTGTGAAACTTTGAAAAATAAATCATTAAATTTATAACTAAACATTGTATGAAGTTTATACATCATAATAAGCATGACTGAATTTGCAATTACAAATCCTAAATATACATTTTGTGCACTTGCTGCTGAATTATGATTCTTCACATACTCCAAAGCATATTCCATCATCAAAGCTGTAAACAAATAGTTAGCGCAAACATTGGCAATAGTGATGAAGTTGCTAAAAAATTCTTTTTCTTTTAAAGCTTTTCGCAATGAATTAATTAAAGCTATCAAGTAACTAGTTGCGATTACAGCTTGAAAGGAAAATGTATCAGTATATGGCTTAATAACGAGCCACTTATTATAAAGCTCTTGCAGAAACTCCACAGGCGCAAACTCTTTTTTTCTTTCATGTTAGAATGTTAGATAAAAAAAAACCAGCTCTTAGCTGGTTTTATGTATTAGTTTTCTTTCTTTTTAGGATTTAGAATGATGATTCCGCCCGAGTTGTTTAGATTTTCTTCTTTTTTCTTAGGGTTAAGAATTATGATTCCACCTGAATTTTTAATTTGCTCAACTGAATTAGTTGAAACTGGTGCTGCGTCGAATGCTAAAGTAGATAGTAATAAAGCTGATAAAGTCATTTTTTTGTTCCTTCATTGTTAAAGATAGTTTTCGTTAGCAAATACCGAGCCACTAAAATACAAATTTGGGTAAAAACTAACGACTAGACCCTATATAAGCATAAAATTAAACTGTTAGGCCATTTTTTATACTAATCGTGTATGCAAAACGTACGCTGAACAGCATCAAACCGTTTAGCTCTATAAACTAGCTAGGCTCTATGCCATAATTCTGTTAATTCAAAAAATAAGTCAAAGCGGTCCTACGCTTAGCAAGGTTTAATGCATGGCATATCCAGAACAACAGCAACCAACAATTTATTGGCACGACTACGAAACATTTGGCGCAAGCCCGCAAAAGGACCGCCCAAGTCAATTTGCAGGTATTCGTACCGATCTCGATTTAAATATTATTGGTGAGCCGTTAATTGAGTATTGCAAGCCAGCTGCCGATTACTTGCCCCACCCTGAAGCGTGTTTAATAACGGGTATTACCCCGCAAGTTGCGATGCAAAAAGGCTTAGTCGAAGCTGAGTTTATGGCAAAGATCCATGCTGAATTTAGCCAACCTAATACCTGTGTTGCGGGCTATAACAGCATCCGTTTTGATGATGAAGTCACACGTTACAGCTTATACCGTAACTTTTATGACCCATACGAGCGTGAATATAAAAACAATAATAGCCGCTGGGATATTATTGATTTAGTGCGTGCCTGTTATGCACTACGCCCTGAAGGCATTGAGTGGCCGCTCAAAGAAGACGGTACACCGAGCTTTAAGCTCGAGCATTTAACCGTTGCCAATGGCATTGAGCACGCTGCCGCTCACGATGCATTAAGTGATGTAACGGCAACCATAGCGTTGGCAAAATTAATAAAAGAAAAACAACCTAAGTTGTATCAGTTCTTCTTTAGCTTACGCTCTAAAAAAGCACTGGCTGATTTAGTTGATGTATTTAACATGACACCACTGGTGCACACTTCATCACGAATTCCGGCAAGCCAAGGCTGCACCAGCTGGATTGCACCAATGAGCTTTCACCCAGTCAATAAAAACGCCATTATTTGCTTTAATTTAACTGAAGATCCGCAAGTTCTATTAGATTTATCAGTTGAAGAGCTACGCACGCGTCTTTACACAAAACACAGCGACCTTGGCGAAGACGAAGCACCGGTAGGCTTAAAACTCGTGCATTTAAACAAGTGCCCTATTCTTGCACCAGCAAAAACCTTGTTACCAGAGAACGCAGCCCGTTTAGGTATTGACCGCGAAAAGTGCCTACAAAATCTCGCTATTTTAAAAGCCAACACTGAGCTTCGCGACAAAGTAACCGAAGTGTTTAACGAGCAACGTGATTACGGCGAAACCACTAACCCTGATTATCAACTTTATGATGGTTTTACCAGCCATGCTGATAAAGCAAAATTTGCTATGATACGTGATGCAAGCCCTGAGCAATTAGCCTCAATGCAGCTTGATTTCGATGATAAAAAGTTTGCTACCTTATTATTTAGATACCGCGCTCGAAACTGGCCACACACCCTTAGCCAGGATGAATTAGCCACTTGGCGTCAGTATTGCCAAAACAAGCTAATGCATGGTGAAGATAGCCCGTCGATCAGTGGCCAAGATTTCATGATCACCCTCGAAAATCTAGCCCATGAAAATGATGATAACGAGAAGAACCTGCATATTTTAAAAGCCTTGTACAATTACGCACAAAGCATGTAATAAAAAACGCGACAATCATTGTCGCGTTTTTTATGGATATTACTTTTTACGTAACGCTTCTATACGCGCTAATAAGCTTGAGGTGTCGTAGCGACCGCCACCTAACGCTTGCACATCGGCGTAATATTGATCAACTGTTGCCGTCATCGGCAAAGTTGCGCCGTTTGCCTTTGCCTCATCCAAAGCGATGCCTAAATCTTTGCGCATCCAATCAACAGCAAAACCAAATTCGTATTCGCCAGCCCACATTGTTTTGTAGCGGTTTTCCATCTGCCATGAGCCTGCAGCGCCTTTAGAGATGGTTTCAATTACTTTTTCACCATCAAGGCCAGCTTGTTTTGCAAAGTGTAAACCCTCAGCCAAGCCTTGTACCACACCCGCAATACAAATTTGATTTACCATTTTACAAAGTTGACCAGAACCTACTTCACCTAATAATTGGCTAAAACGGCTAAAAGCAGCCATGACAGGTTGAACAACATTAAAGTCGGCTTCGTCGCCACCAACCATCACAGTTAATACACCATTTTCTGCACCCGCTTGGCCGCCAGAAACCGGCGCATCTAAAAATGCGATGCCTTGTAATTTTGCTTGAGCGCCAACTTCACGTGCCACTTCAGCTGATGTTGTAGTGTGGTCAACTAAATAGCTGCCCTCATGCATGCTTGCTAACACACCATTTTCACCATAAACAACTGAACGTAAATCATCATCATTGCCTACACACATGAAAACGATATCAGCCCCTTTTGCGGCTTCACTTGGCGTTTCAGCGTATTCACCTTGGTACTCTGATACCCACTTTTGCGCTTTAGCCGTTGTGCGGTTGTAAACTGTCACACTGTGACCTGCGTTGGCAAGGTGACCCGCCATTGGGTAACCCATTACACCTAATCCGATGAAGGCGACTTTCATTGACATAAAACTGACCTATTTGAGTGATAAATTAGTAACAATTTCATTATCTCAACCGAATAACTAAAAAGCGAATGAAAAAAAGTTCATTTAAACCGTTTAAAAACACACAGGTAAAACATGGATAGTATATATCGTTTCAATGCCCAGCTTGCTTCTGGTGAAAACTTTAGCCTTGAATCGTTACAAGGAAAAACAGCGCTTATCGTCAATATTGCCAGCAAATGTAATTTTTCAGTGCAAATGGCAAGCCTTGAAAAGTTGTATCAAGAATATAAACAGCAAGGTTTTACCGTACTCGGTTTTGCCTGCAATCAATTTGGCCACAATGAGCCACTTGATGGCAATGAGCTTAAAGCCTTTTATCAGCAACACTTTGATGTCAGCTTTCCTATTTTTAACAAGGTGTTAGTCAACGGCCCAGACGCCCACCCTTTATTTAATTATTTAAAGTGTCATACCCGTGGCATTGCACAAAACCGTGCAATTAAATGGAATTTCACCAAATTTCTTATAAACTCAGAGGGTCAACTCGTTGCGCGATATGCCCCGCGCACCAAACCCGAAACCCTCAAAATGGTGATAGAGAGTAATTTAAATGATGAAACTGGCCTTATTCAGTGCGCAAAAGTATGAGCAACCGTTTTTTGAAAGGAATCTAACTGAATACGCTGAGTCTGTTTCGCTCAGTTATTTTGAGCAATCCTTAAACAGCAATACCACGCCCCTCTACCAAGGTTTTGATGCAGTGTGCGTGTTTGTAAACGATACGGTCGACAAACACGTCATTGCAGATATGGCGGCTGTTGGCATTAAAGCAATCTTATTACGTTGTGCAGGCTTTAATAATGTTGACCTTGATGCTGCCAAAGAGCATAACATCAAGGTTTGCCGCGTGCCCGCTTACAGCCCAGAAGCTGTAGCAGAGCATTGTATTGCCCTTATGCTAACGCTCAACCGAAAAACCCATAAAGCCTTTAACCGAGTACGTGAAGGCAACTTTGATTTAAACGGTTTACTTGGTTTTAATCTGTTTAAAAAAACTATTGGGATTATCGGCTGTGGCAAAATCGGTTTAGCGCTAGTTAATATCTTAAATGGCTTTGGTGCTAAGGTACTCGTGTGCGACCCAATGGCTAGTGAAGGCCCTTACACACTATGCGATTTAGACACATTGCTTACCCAAAGTGATGTCATCTCTTTGCACTGCCCGCTCAACGAGCATACCCATCATTTAATTGATGCTAACGCATTTAAGAAGATGAAAGACGGTGTCATGCTGATTAACACCTCTCGTGGTGCACTTCTTGATACTCAAGCATGTATTCAAGCGCTTAAGTCTAAAAAGCTTGGACACCTAGGCCTAGATGTGTACGAACAAGAGTCAGAGTTATTCTTTAAAGATCACCGTGAAGAAATCATGCAAGACGATATTTTTTCACGCCTTATTAGCTTTCCAAATGTGTTAGTGACAGGCCACCAAGGCTTCTTCACCCAAGAAGCACTTAGCGAAATAGCCTGCACCACATTACAAAGTGCTAATGAAATAAGCCAAGACTTACCACTAACTAACGAAGTTATTTAAAGTAAGCGCACCTTAAATTAAAAAAGGCGTGAGGTTTAAACCCCACGCCTTTTACTTTTTTCTTTCACCTTGAAACTAGAAACTTGTAACTAGAAGCTCAAATTTCTATTTCAACAACGCCACGTTCACAAAAACCGCCGTCATTAATAACGGGCAGACAAAGCGAATGTACTGGGCAAACCAATAATGAGGGCCGCTCGATACTTGATGCAATTTATTACCACGCTGCCATAACCAGCCAACAGTAATGAAATAGAACAGTCCCATTAAAGGTAATTGGTACTGTGTAAGCACCATTATGACTAAACCAAATAACCAGTCAAAGTTTAAGATAATAAGTGATGAGGCAATAAACACGATTAGGGTTACAAATAAGGTTGCTTTTTTACGCTCTACACTGTGATTCTCAACTAAAAATGCCACTGGAATTTCGGTCGATGAAATAGTTGATGTCACTGAGGCAATCGACATTAATACAAAGAATAATAAGCCAACGAGTAAACCCACTTGACCCATCGTGCTAAACAGTTCAGGTAAAATCGCAAAAATTAACTGCCCTTCACCCACCAGTTTACCGCCGCTAAATACCTCTACACCGTTATGTTGAGCAACAAAAATAGCCGGAATAATCAATAAACCCGCTAAAAAGGCCACACCAGTATCAAGCAGTGCCACGGTTCCAGTTAATTTAGGCAGGTTCGCATCTGGTTTTAAATAAGAGCCGTAAACCATCATACAGCCAACACCTAACGACAATGAAAAGAACGCTTGCCCCATTGCCGCAATAATTAAGTTTGCATCAAGAATTTGACTAAAATCTGGCACTAAATAGGCTGCAAAACCATCCATCGCACCATCTAGGGACGCGATATAAGCAATTAACGCCACTAATAATACTAGCAATAATGGCATTAAGCGACGTGACCAAGTCTCGATACCTGATTTAACGCCTTTTAAAATAATACTCGCAGTAAGAATAAGCATCAGTGGTGTAAACACAAAATTACGTGCCATCGAGTCACTGTGTAAAAAGTTACTTAACTCAGTAAAACCAAAGAAGCTTGCGAGTGGCTCAAGCGCATAAGCGAGCATCCACCCTGCAACTATCGAATAAAAGCTTAACATCACAACCGCACCAAATAGGCCAATATAGCCTGCTGCAGCGCCCACTTTAGGCGCTGTGTCTTGCCATGCATTAGATAATGCTTTTACTGGATTCGCTTGCGCTTGGTGACCTAAATACAGCTCAGTATACAGAGCCGGAAGCGCTAATAAGAAGATAACAATGAAGTAAACGAGTAAAAATGCACCGCCGCCATGGTTTGCCGCTTGTGTTGGAAAGCCCCAAATATTACCTAAACCTACCGCCGCACCAGAAGCTGCTAAAACGAAACCTAATCGACTTTGAAAGCCGTCACGAACTTGTGCCATACATCTACAAATCTGTTATTATTTTTCCTCATTAAACCATAATTACAGTCAACTGCGTAAACTATTTGCGTTTGTTCGTGCCTATAAATGTGCATCTGCTGTAAAAATAAACAAAACTAAATACGAGCCTTCGTGTAAGCGTTAAACCATGAGCAGTCACTACTTTTCGAATACTCTTATCATCGGGCAACAAAGCAAGACAACAGCCAAAAAAATTATGCTTATGGATGCAACACGTATTGATGTTGCAAGTTTACCCGTTGATAAATTACTCAGTGAGTTTGAATTAAGTGTGCTTGAAAAACGCAAAGTCCCTGCTGCCAAGCAAGAGTACTTAGCGACTCGCCTAACGTTAAAGTATTTGTATCAACATGCTTACCCTCATGATGATTTAGCCCTCAATGAAATATCGAGCCAGTTTGATGACAAAGACAGCAAGCTTAAATTACATACCCCAGTTAGAGAACCTGTGTGGGCCTGTTTATCACATTCAAATGGTTTAATTGGCGCAGCCCTTAACCCTGAACAACAGCTATTTGGTTTTGATATTGAACAAAGCAGTAAGCCTCGCCCTTTTATCAAACTCGCCAAGCATTTTTATCATCAAGATGAAGTTGACTTAATTAGCCGTTTTGACGCTCCCGATGAACAGGCACAGTGCTTTTTTAGAATTTGGACATTAAAAGAAGCGCTTGCCAAAGCAAGTGCTCAGCCTATTGCGAAACTACTTGCCCCTAATGTATTTGAAGAATTGAGCAAACATAATTTCAGCGCGAGTAGTAACTCTATTGAAGGTTTTGATATAAGTGTTGTGGCACAAAAAAGCACTGACTGGCAGTGCTCTTTTATTAATTTTAACGACCTACGCCGCGACTTGGCTTTCTAATAGTCGGCTATGAATAGCCTGCACGACTTCATCTGACTCGCTTTGCTCAACTAAGAAGCAAAGGTTATGTTTACTTGCACCGTGGCAAATTAAACGAATATTAAAATCACTCAATACCTGCATTAAATTCATTTCTTGCTGACGTAATTGAATTTCAGAACCAATTAAAGCCACCAGCGTTAAGTTATTCTCAACCGACACATGACAAAACTCAGAAAGCTTATCTAAACAAGCTTGATCAAGCTCAGGACGTGATGCATTCGGCGCGTTATCTAAAGTGATTGCAACACTGATCTCGGAGGTAGTAACCAAATCAACCGAAATATTAAACTCACTTAAAATGGTGAAAACACGTGCTAAGAAACCACTCGCTAGGAGCATTTCTGGGCTTTTAACCGTTAACAGAATTTGATTTTTACGCTGTGTTACGGCACGTATACCGGGTTGCTGAGATTTTTCTTTTTCAATCCATGTACCACCTAACTGTGGTTCACGACTTGAACCAACAAACACACTAATATGGCTACGGCTTGCAGGTAAAATGGTTGCAGGATGCAGTACTTTTGCACCAAACGTTGCCATTTCGGCCGCTTCATCAAAGCTTAAGCGTGCAATTGGGCTTGCTTTAGCGCATAAACGCGGATCAGTACTGAAAATACCCACAACATCGGTCCAAATATGCACGCTTTTTGCGTTAATTGCTTCTGCTAGTAATGCAGCACTGTAATCTGAACCACCACGGCCTAAGGTCGTTGTTTGATTGTGCTCATTGCTACCAATAAAACCTTGAGTTACCACAACATGGTCATCAAGTAATGGCACTAAATGCTCTTTAGCAGCCGCAGCGGTTGCTGCAACATTTGGGGTAGCTTTAGCAAATTGGCTATCTGTTTTTAGCACTTTACGTACATCAAAACGCACCGCATCAAGACCTTGCCCGCGTAATACTTGAGTAAATAAATACGATGATAAACGCTCGCCAAAGCTCAGTAGTTCATCTTGATCTGCTACTGACTTAGCCCCGTCTGATGCTAGCTTTTGAAAAGCCTTAAGCGTTTCATTAAAGCCATGTGCTAAATCAGCATCCAGCGACAGCTCTGCCAAGATTGCTTCTTGAATGGCTACCACACCAGTAATGTGCTCATCACGTTCAGCCGCACTCAAATCAGCTTTACACAATGCAACTAAATGGTTTGTCACGCCCGCACTGGCACTCACAGCAACTATACGTACTTGATTATCAGCACAAATGATTTCAGCGCAGCGGCTCATAGCATCAAAGTTAGCTACACTGGTGCCACCAAATTTTGCAACAACGTAATCTGATTTTGTGTTGGCGGCTAATTGGGTATTCATGTCGTCTCCTTTTGTGGAAAACTATCCACAGTAATTCAAGAAGAACTCGGCAAGGGGGTGCTTTGAAAATAAAGAGTAGTCCATGCCAGAAGCTCTCCACCTAGTTTGGTGACAGTTTTGAGGATTCAGCCCCATAAACCGAAAAATAACCGTGACGTCCGGTTAATTTTCTCGGCGAGTACTTCCCTCATTAATGGTCATTGGCGTTCGTCACCTCACATTAATTACCTAAGTATCGCACCTCTTCTGAATGTTAAGTTAACACCTGGTTAAAATAACAAAGCCTGCTGTTAAAAGCAGGCTTCGAAAGTTAACGTTTAGACGTCTAGCTGTCAAGTTGTTTTATGAAATTAAACTGCCCGCTAAGTGCGAACCGTAATAACCAACGGTATAAGCAATTAATAAATAAACCGACATTTTAAGATAGCTCATAAAGGTCAGTGCCTTAACCTTACTCATGGCAATAATACCTGCCGCAGAGCCGATTATAAGCATTGAGCCACCGACCCCAGTTGCGTAAGTAAACGACAGCCATTGCTGAGGGCTCATCACAATATCAGCTTTTAAAAGTGCTGCTGTTAGAGGTACGTTATCTACCGCCGCTGATAATAGCCCCATCAAGTAGTTGGCATATTCCGGTGCCATCAACTCATATAAGTGAGTAAATTTAGCAAGCATACCAACTTCTTTTAATGCGCCAACGAGTAATAATACACCGACGAAGAACAATAAGGTGTCGTATTCAATTTCACGAATATAATCGATGATTTTTTTGTTAACGTCTTTTTTGCGCATTAAGAATTGCGCAACCAAAAACATCAGAGATAAACCAAATAAAAAGGTTAATAACGGCGGCACACTATAAAGCACACTCAAAGTTAACGTAGCAATAATCGTCGAGAAGAAGATAACCGCAATGGTAATATCTGTCTTTTCGATACGACGGGCTGCTTGCTTTTCAAACACAACATTACCCGACATACCCACCGACAACATCGCCGCGAGCAGTGCAACACTTGTCAGAGCAGGGGCAATTAATAATAGTAGATTAGCAATAGTGACTTTTTCGTCTAAGAAAATCATCAGGGTTGTAACATCACCGGTGATCAGCGATACCCCACCCGAGTTAACACTAAATACAATTAAGGTCGCATATTTTATTAATTTTTTAGGATCTAATTTCAGCGACATCACCACCGCAAGCGAGATTAAAGTTGCAGTTATGTTGTCTGAAATAGATGAAAATAAAAACGCAAAGCCACCAATCAGAAACATCAGCTTTCGTTCACTGATTTGATTTGGCATAATTTTATGAACAATATTCTGGATAAAACCTTTAGAGTTTAAATACGCTACAAAGGTCATCGCAGCCATTAAGAACAGCCACAAAGTCGCGATTTCTAATATGTTGTGATCCAGTTGATGTTGTATGGTTTCTGGGCTTTGCCCATGAATTGGAGAGATAAATAAGATAATCCAGCATAAAGTGCCAAAAAAAAGCGTCGTTTTGGCCTTGTTTACATGGATAATATCCTCTATAACGATAAGCAAAAATGCCACCGCTATCAGGGTTAGGATAAGTGGGGTTACCATGGTGTTTGAACAACCTTTATAATATTGTAAAAATTGTAAGTCGAGTGTTTCGGCGCGGATTCTAGCAGCATAGAAAGCATAAAACTATTCTCAATTACATAATTTAATACTAATCGCTAACACCAAAGTCTGAATTTACTGGAGCCTTATGATCCCAGCTAAAAAGTTATTAAATACCCTTACTGAACATTGGGGGGTGTTAGAACTGCTATTTAAACGTTTTAAGATGGCTGATTTCAGCTTGAAAGACGTACAAAATGCGATAAAACAAAAACAACCTTCATGGTCAAATGAACGCATTTATAAAGAAACAAATCGTTTGTTGAATCAAGATATTATCATTCCACTGGCAAAATCATCGCAGTTAGAAATTAACCGTGCGATCGCCGATTTTGCGACTTTCTTGCTACAAGAAGAACACTTAGGTCTTGCCCAAGAAATTAGTGTGCTTGTTGATGATTTAGCTCGCCTTGGTAATCGCCTTGCTAAAGCCGGTGAAATTGAAGATTACGATGAGCTTCGCCGCTTTAGCCGTATTATGGATGATCGGGTACGCAAAATAATGAAATTGTTTGCCCACAACGAAAACGCGATTTTAAATATTGTTGAGCAAGCAAAAGCAGACAACGCGGTGCAATCACTGCAAAAACGCTACCAGGCTGTAATTGAAGCATTCGATGAATACATCGAGCCTATGCTGGAAATGGTGGATATTCGTGGTGACTTCCACGCTTGCTTTAATACCATCGAAGCGCAAATTAGCGCGCAAATAGAGCAAATCGACCGTCTTGGTAAGTCATACCAAGACAAACGCATGCTTGAACAATTACGTACCCGTATTTTAGAAATGCATTTAGTTGGCCGTGAAAGTTTACGTAAAAGCGCCGATATGCTGATGCCGCTACGTGAAGAATTACGCCGCAACAATCTAATTACTCGCCAAGCGGCTAAAGTGCTTGGTTTAGTGCGTAAAAATGGCGTCGATAACATGTTAAGTGCAGTACAGCCTAACTTTGTCTCAGACGCACAACGTTTTTCACTTGGTCAGCAACGTCATATTGTGGCCTATATGGCAGGCTTAGTTGACTTTGAGCACGATGAATATCAGCTTCCTGAACATGATGATGTGCCCGCCTATCAAAGCCCACATATTCCTGATTACAACGACGTTAAAACACAATTTAGAAAACGCTTTAAAAAAGCCAGCAAAAAAGCTCAGCCGCTGCTTAGTTTCTTAGATGAAAGCTACCCAGACTTAGAAGCTGACGAAATGCTGTTCTTGTATCAAAAATTAATTAGCGATGGCGACCTTGAAATTAGCCAAAGCCAAGAGAAAGTAAAAATAAAAATTGCCCAGCAACACTTCTCTCTTTACCCATTTAACTCATCGATTGCTGACGATAAAAAAGCAACAGAGCAATAACCATGACAGATATTAATTTAGATGATTTAACGCATCTGCAAACTATTAATAAAAAGCTCACATCAGGCTACCACATTAGCGAACAAGACACACTGATGTGGCAAGAGATTGACCAACACATTGATGCTTATCGCGCGTTATTTAACGCCCTTGGCCATGACCTGCAACATGATAGCCGTGGCTATTACTATTTTGGCAGTGATGAAAGCACCCCAAATATGGGTAAAATTTCGCGTGCCATCGCACTTACTATTTACATCTTGATTGAGCATTATGCCAATACTGGTAAAGATCCAATGCGTGCTTTGTTTGACGAAGTAAACGACCTTGAACTGATGCAAACCTTAGTGCAAATCAACAAGCACCTGTTTGATCAATTAGAAATTTTCTCAGGCTCAGATTTACGCAAAGACGTCTACCTTCGCATGGTACGTTTAGGTCTGGCTCGCGAAGTAGAAAACGGCTTTATGCTGCAAGCACCTATTTATCGTTATATCGATGCATTAATGGAAGTAAACGAAGAAACCTACCTAGGAGATGACGACTAATGCAAAGCCAAAGCCTATACGGACTCAGCAAACTTGCGCTTTTAAATACCGCAGGCTATGCAAAATGCGTGATCCCACTGGATAAAAGCAGTTCAATTTGTGCACCGAATAATACCGGTAAAAGCTCGGTAATTAATGCCCTGCAATTTCCACTGATCAATGATTTGCGTTTAACAGAATGGGATGGCCACGATTTAGACGAAACCCGAAAATTCTACTTTTCGTCAGATCAATCCTATATTTTACTCGAAGCTGACCTACCTAATGGCCCTGTGGTGATTGGTGTTGCCGGCCTTGGTAAAATTGCTGGTTACGCGCATCAGTTTTTTTGCTACCAAGGTAAATTGAACCTTGAACACTACACGCAAGGCAAAACCATTGTAAAATTCACCAAGCTTTTTAATCACTTAAAAGAGCAAGGTTTCAATCCAATTGAATTAAAAGCGCAAGAGCTTAACGCCCTACTCACTGGCGGCGCAACGCCGTTTGATGGCGATATCAACTTAAAGATGATCCCCCT
The DNA here is from genome assembly GCF_040104395.1 of Pseudoalteromonas sp. BZA4. Taxonomy (NCBI): domain Bacteria; kingdom Pseudomonadati; phylum Pseudomonadota; class Gammaproteobacteria; order Alteromonadales; family Pseudoalteromonadaceae; genus Pseudoalteromonas; species Pseudoalteromonas sp. BZA4. The sequence goes on along the minus strand of NZ_JBECOT010000001.1, from coordinate 50,883 downwards.
CAATAACGTGCAAGATTCAGCAATTTACAAAGAAATTTTCCGCCGTATCCTTAACTTGCATAAGTTAGGTGCCAGTGATGTTAAGCGCTTTATGTTACGCGTATTTGAGCGCCATATGTCAAACTCACGGGTTGATTTTTATGAGGTATGGCGACGTTCATTTGATAAAGTGAATCGCGCTAAACGTGAATTAAAAGCCCTTGAGTCAATGCAAGAGCCAATCGCAGCTCTTGAATCTATGCTTGAAAACCAAACAGTTTTAAAAGGTAAGCTTGCTGCCTATGCGCCAAAAATTGACCAAGCACTGATTGACTTTGAAACCTATCAACAAGAGCAACTCTCTGAGCTAAATATTGCCCTTGAGGATATCGAACACGAAAAGCATGAGTTCGACCAAAAGCAGCAGCTGTATATTCAGCAATCCCGTGATATTGAACGTAAGCAAACACAAATTGAACAATGGTTTTTAGACTATCGAGCGCTTAAATCTGAGTTTGAATTAGTTAATAAAGCCACCTTAAAAGTAAGCCTTACACAGCTTAAACAAGATTATGAATCGCTATCGCATTCATTAAGCAGTGCCCAAGGGCAAAGCTTGCACACGCTTGATTACCGTATTAGCGAAACACAAAAGCAAATTAAGAGCTTAAAACTGCAGTTAAAGAACCTTGAGTTCAATTTATTCACTCGAATGCGTGAAGATTTATCTTTAAAAGAAGTTGAAGAAATTTCGCGTATTCTAAACCCAGATATCTTATCGTTTGCCACCACCAGCAATGGTGATGTTGATATCACAGACGAAGATGCATTTGGTGAGTTTTTAGAGCAATTATCGGCAAATGTGAAAGGCGGTGTACTGACTCTTCCTGGTGCAAGCATCAAACTTAAAAAGCTTAGCCCAGTGCAAATGCAAACGGGCGAAAATAAAGAACAATTAACCGCGCAACTCGCTGCCCTAGAAAACTCACTAAAAGAATTTAAACAGCAGCGCGAAGTCGCTGCTAATGTCGCCGAAAAGCAAAAAGAAAAAGACGCCTTATATGATGAGCTAATGGCCTCAGAAGAAGCTTTAAAACGCTTTGAACAATTTGAAGTGATGCAGCAATCTATCGATGCACAAACTCTGCTAAAAGAGCAGTTAAATGCAGAACGCGAACAAGTTGACGACTATCTGCAAGACATTCAAAAAAATAGTGGCTCAATCAGCGACCGTCGCTCAATTATCAAGTCGAAAAAAGATCTGCTTGCCCGCCAAGCTGACCGTTTACGCCAAGTTAAATCTGAACGTATCGATCACACACTTGATTTTTATACAGGTAAAGTCACACCATACATGATTGAAATCAATATTGATTTTGATAACTTAAGTGACCTCATTCATCATTTTAACAAAGACTGCCAAGAGTTACGTAACTTTGATATCAACGTACGTAACACCTACATGCATATTTACAATGCGGGTATTACTAAATTTGATAACGAAAACGATGCGTTTACTAAATACGAAAAGCTTATCAGCGCGTTTCATAACATCGATAACGAGCGCGATGCGGTTGAACGTCAAGGCCGAGTTGCGTTAACCGAAGTAGCCGCCACTATTAAGGGCTTGCGTGAAGACTTAGACCGCCTACGCCGCGAAATGAACAGCTTTAATAAAGGCATTAGTCAGCATCGGATTTCTAATCTTCAAGCATTCAAAATTAATGTTATTCCGCGCAAGATGTTGGTTGATAGCATTGATACTATTATTAGTACCTCAAATCAGTTTGAGCAAGGCGATACCCTAGACCTATTGAGCCAAGAGCCTTATAGCGAATCTGCGGTAAACGAAGCGAAAGATCATTTGATTAAGCTTGCCTCAGAAAAAGCTGGTTTAACACTGACCGACTTATTTGATATTCGTTTTGAAGTAGTAAACCGTGCTGGTGAAACTGAGCACTTCGAAAAAATTGACTCAGCCGGCTCTAACGGTACTCGTATTACCATTAAGCTACTGTGTGGCATGCTGTTTATTCGTTACTTATTAAGCGACCAAGAACAAAACTTGTATCGTATTCCGATTTATATCGATGAAGCAGCTGATATCGATCCACAAAACCAAAAAGCAATTATCGAAACCGCGCTTAGCTTTGGCTTTGTGCCGATTTTTGCCTCAGTTAAACCACAAGTTAGCTGTGATTACATCGTCCCTATTCGTACTGTTAAAGATGGTGCACAAAACTGGGTGGATGAAAAAGACTGGATAGAAGTAGAACACACTGTTTAATTACAAACTATTACAGTACTTTTTTGTAAATGTGCCATAGTTTTTAAATAATCATTCAGTTGAGTATTATTTGTGTTATGTTATCAATCAAGTAGTGGAAATTTTGCCAAGGAGCAAACAATATGAAGAACTTATTAATCGCGACGGCTGTATTATTTTTAGCGGCTTGTGCTAAAACGCCTGATTGGGATTACGACAAATCAGCAGATTTTAGTAATTATAAAACCTTCTCTTGGGTACCTAATGCCAGCTTGACTAAAAACGTAGCGAACTACCAAATTAGCCCTTTAATGGAAAAACGGGTTCGTGACGCTGTAAATGCTGAACTTGAAAAAAGCGGTATGAAGCTAGTTGATTTAGCGCAAGCAGATGTACTAATTAACTATCATGCCTCTGTTGATACAAAAATTGATGTAGATACCTTTAACGTAGGTTACGGCGCACGCTGGAATTACTGGGGTATGGGTTACAACACGCAAACAACTGCTCGCGAATACGAAGTGGGTACGTTAATTCTAGACGTGGTAGACCGTGCTTCTAACCAATTAGTTTGGCGCGGTGCGAAAGAAGGTCGTTTGCAAAAGAACCAATCACCTGAAAAGCGCACTGAAGTTATCAAAGAGACTGTTGCTAACATTCTAAGTAACTTCCCACCGCAATCAATTAATCAAAACTAAACACTGTTTTAGTTAAAAGACCGCGCAATTAGCGCGGTTTTTTATTGCCTGCTGAAATCTGGTTGGAGTGGTATAACTCAGTGATTCAGATACAATACCCACAATTTTCAGTGCGCCTAACTAGCCCACTACCCCAGATTAAACAAAATCAAGAGAGTTTTAGATGGTACGCGCAGTACAGCTTACACTTCCCGCATTATTCGTCACTTGCTCAGTACTAGCAGAAGACACCAACAATATTGAACAAATCACCGTTGAAGTTTCAGCAACCGCAAATAAAGAACCTGTAGGTACTTTTGATGCGCCGGTATCAAATTTAGAATATGACCCGCGTGTCGATTTGCAATCGCGTAATATGGCTGAAGCACAAGCTGATGTCACCATACGTGGTGGTATCTTTGAAAATACTGGCTTTCGTGTTGGTAGCAGTACGTTATTCGACCCACAATCTGGTCACTACTTTGCTGAAATTCCAATTGCACCACAAATGCTAACAGGACCTTCAGTGCTTACAGGTGCTGATAATGCCCTTTATGGAATGAATAGCTCGGTTGGTACGGTTTCATTTGGCTGGCGCCCTATCACGAGTACCGGTAGTGTTTCACTTGGCACAGGTACGAATGGCTTTAATTTGCAAAGTATTCATGCTGCTCATAGACAAAAGCTTGATAGCAAACCTGATTGGCGATTAGGTTTTGAGGGTGAATACTCGCACTCAAAAAGTGATGGCTCAATTGATAATGGCGACCACGACTTTGAACGTGCCTCAGCGCGTGTTCAACTTGCAAGCTCTACCTCGCAAACTGATTTAATGTTCGGACGCCAAGAGAAGTTTTTTGGTTGGCCAAATCTTTATACACCATTTAATTTTAACGAAACCGAAGATCTTGAAACCAAGCTTTTCATGCTCAATCACAAGCAAATGTATGGTGAGAGCAATACCTTTGAAGTGACTGGTTATTATCGTAAACATAACGACCATTACGTTTTGTCTCGTGAAAACCCAGCTATTTTTGAAGCGTTTCACGAAACCACGGTTAAGTCATTGGCACTCTCTGGACGTCACCGTTTAAATGACCGCTATGCAATTAATTATGCTGGGCAATTTATTGCTGATGAAATTGAATCAACATCTCTTGAAAACAACTTTACATCACGTAATTACACTAAGCTAAGTATCTTGCCTGAGTACAAATCAGCCCTTACAGCAAACAAAGAGCTTACTTTACGTGTTGGTGCTGCATTTGATGATACCAACCGTGATAGCTCAGATACCTCATTTATTGCCGATGTCAGCCTTAAAGTAGCTAACCAAAATGGCAGTGAACATACTTGGTATGCGTCATACGCCGAGGCAACACAAGTTCCCGGTTATACCGCCATCGGCGGCAGTGAAACGGGCGGATTATTCAGAAGTAACTACAGCCTTGAGCGCGAAACCACCGATAACCTTGAACTAGGTTTACTGATCGAACAGTCTTCGTGGCGTTTAGATTCAGCTATTTTCTACCGCAAAGATAAAAATCTTACGGATTGGACATATCGCTTTGATGCAACCTCAGCTCGTTTTGCAAACCCGGTTGATATAGACACCTTAGGCGTTGAGTTTTTAGCGAATAAATCGTTCGAAAGCACTGAGTTAATTGCCAGCTACACCTATTTAGAAAAGTCAGAAGACTATGGCACGGCAGATATTGATGCGAGCTTTTATGCGCTTAACTACCCTGATCACCGTGTAACACTGGGTGCAGTATGGCAACCAATGGATGTGCTTGAGCTGCGTATCGATAACGAATGGCGTAAGCAACATAGTAACCGCTTACGTAACTCTGATGATGAAGCCTTCTTCACGCAGTTAACGCTAAAATTCACCCCAGCTCAGCTTGATAATGTGTTTGTTACCTTTGCAGCTGACAACATTTGGGATGAATCTTTCGAAGAAGTACCGGGTACCCCCGGCCGCGGCGAACAATACACTCTTAGCGCTACCTATACGTGGTAAGCAAAAACAATAATGCCAGTCAATTGACTGGCATTATTGTGTCACGTTACCTTTCGAGGTATCTATCAAACCATAACCAAAATTATATTAAACGCCATAAAGAAAACTTTGCTTATAAAAATTACACCTCAGCAACCGTTAAAAAGTGTTAAAGGTTTAATCTTTTTTAAGTCATCTGCTCAAGTTCGGTAATTAAATACAGTGCTTGTTCGTTAGTGGTGCCACATACATCGATGGTAGCAGAAAAGTCACTACACACCTTAGGCCTTGATTCATCACCAAATAATTTACATAGGTTATTATCATCAAGTTGAATACAGCGTTCTCCCGCTGCTTTGCCGTTGGGCATTCCTGGGATCGGTGAGCTAATACTGGGTGCAATACAACAGGCGCCACAGCCTAATCTACATGCCATTTTATCTGTCATTGAGTACCTCTTATAGAACCTTTGTAGCGCCTTTGTAATATGTGTAATGGTTTGTTACATCTTCAAACGCCTTGTAAACACTTTATTGCGTATGCTTAGCCTATCAAATTTATTTTTAATTACCGTCAACCGTGAGGGACTATCCCGTGGCTAGTAAAAAACAAATCATTCTCCCTATCGCCGTATTAGTCGGCGGACTTGGAATGGCATTCGCATTTGCCTCTATGAAGCAACCGCCAGTCGAAAAACCAGAACAAGATCTGCGCCCGCTTGTATCAATCAAACCGTTAAGTTTTGACGCTATTACCCTTGATGTAAAATCATACGGTATCGTTAAACCTAAAAACCAAACTGAACTTGTTGCGCAAGTGAGCGGTCAGGTTGTGTCGTTATCAGATCAATTTGTACAAGGTGGATTTGTTAAGCAAGGCGACATTCTAGCACGTATTGACCCAAATGATTACGAAGCGGCACTCATTGAAGCTGAAGCCGGTTTGGCACAAGCAAGCTCTGCACTCGAGATTGAACGTGCACAGGTGTCAGTTGCGCAAGCTGAGTGGGACCGAATCAAAGGTGACTCAAACCAAATTATTCCATCTGAGCTTTATTTACGTAAACCACAACTTGCTGAAAAACTTGCAAGTTACCGTGCAGCGCAAGCAAGTGTAAAACGCGCAAAACGTAATCTTGAGCGCACATACATTAAAGCGCCTTACGATGCGATTATCGACGAGCGTCTAATTAGTTTAGGTAGTGTAGTAAACCCAGGTAACAGCTTTGGTAGCCTGAGCTCAACGTCATTGGCTGAAATTCGTTTACCTGTGGCAGATAAAGATCTGCAATACCTAAATAACCAAGGAATTGGCGCCAGCGTATCAATTAACGCTGAATTTGCAGGTAAACAAACAACCTGGCAAGCAACTATCGTACGTAGCGAAGGAGTTGTGGACCAACGTAGTCGCATGAATTACTTGGTAGCGCAAGTAGCAACGCCTTATGAACAAAAGCAGCCATTACGTTTTGGCTCATACATTAACGCCACTATCGAAGGCCGAGCGCTGGATAATGCGATTGTTGTTCCGCACCATTTAGTTAAAGACAAAAAAGTCGCAGTTTTACAAGATGGCGAAACGCTTACCTTTAAAACACTTAACATCGTTCGCGAACAAAATGGCATGGTGATCGCCGATAATGGCCTTGCTAATGGTGAGCAACTGATTACCTCGGCACTTGAATACCCAACTGAAGGCATGGCGGTCAAGCTAGATGACGCAACACTGAGTGTGCCAACAACGCAGTTAGCGTTAAAAGAGGAATAAGCCATGACCACGCACAGAGAAAAAGGGCTTATTGCCTGGTTTGCTCGCAACCCAGTAGCAGCAAACTTACTTATGATTTTCATTTTAGTGGGTGGCTTATTGACAGCAATGTCGGTGCGTAAGCAAATGTTCCCACAATTTGAAAGTAACTGGATCAGTATTCAAGCTGTCTACCCAGGGGCTGCGCCGCAAGAAGTAGAAGAAGGCATCACCATTAAGGTCGAAGAGTCTTTAGAGGGTCTCGAAGGCATTAAGCGTTTAATTACCTATTCGAACCGTGGTTTTTCACAAGCTTGGATAGAAATCGAAGAAAAGTACGACCCGCAAGAAGTACTCGATGAAATCAAAATGCAGGTTGATTCAATCAATACCTTCCCTGCGGAGATGGAACGCCCAATTGTTCGCCGTGAAAAGTTTGAGCAAGAAGTTATGATACTCGCGCTATATGGCGATATGAGTAACTACCAGCTCAAAGAACTTGGTAACGACATAAAAGATGAGCTACAAGCTTTACCACAAATTAACTTGGTCAACTTTTACAGTGGCTTAAACTACGAAATTGGCATTGAAATCAGCCCAGATAAACTACGTGAGTATGGTTTAACTTTCCGTGATATTGCCACAGCCGTTCGCAGCTTTTCTGCCAATATGTCTGCAGGTCAAATTCGCTCTGAAAATGGCTACATTTCGATGCGTGTTGAAAATCAAGCGTATCGTGGTAAAGAGTTCGAAAATCTGCCTTTATTACACCTACCTGATGGCGCACAGGTGTTATTAGGTGATGTAGCAACAATTAATGACGGCTTTGAAGAAGGCTTACAATACTCTAAGTACAACGGTAAAAACTCACTAACTTTTGAAGTAAATGCGTCGAAAGATCAAGACATCACTAAAGTTGCTGCGGTATTAAAAAAATATCTAGCAGATAAAGCACCACAGTTACCAGCAGGTGTAAAACTATCACCGATTGTTGATTTAACTTACTACCTTGAAGGTCGTCTAAACATGATGATCGACAACATGGTGTGGGGTGGTATTTTAGTAATGGTGGTACTTGCCCTATTCTTGCCACTGCGCTTAGCATTTTGGGTCATGATGGGTTTACCTGTGTCATTCCTAGGTGCATTTTTAATGATGCCTCTGGGCTTTATAGACATCACAGTTAACTTAGCTTCTTTATTCGCATTTATACTGGTGCTGGGAATTGTGGTTGATGACGCCATCGTGGTTGGTGAGTCAGCCAGTGCTGAAATTGAAAAACACGGTCACAGCCTCGATAACGTAGTACGCGGCGTAAAACGCGTTGCTATTCCAGCAACCTTTGGGGTGTTAACCACAATTGCCGCATTCTTACCGCAAACATTGGCATCAGGCCCTGGCTCTGCGTTTTCTAAAGCCATTGGTGGTGTAATTATCCTTTGCTTAATTTTCTCATTGATTGAGTCAAAACTAATTTTACCGGCTCACTTAGCGGCTATGAAAAATAAACCTGCAAATCCTAAAAACCCGTTACACCGTTTACGCTTAGGTATGGATAAAGGCCTCAAGAACTTTGTTGATAATTACTATACTCCATTTATTGGTCGCTGTATTCACTATCGCTACACCGTGATTATTGGTTTTATCTGTGTACTTATTGTCAGTGGCGGTATGTTTGCGGGTGGTTTAGTGAAATTTGTTGCGAATCCTAAAATTCCGCATGATTTCCCTCGTATCTCTGTTGAAATGAACTTATCGTCATCTGAGCAAGCAACTCTTGAAACAGCACAAACAATTGAAAAGCTGATTTTAGATGTCGATAAACAACTTGAAGAGCAATATGGTCAAGCAATGATCCGCGACTTATCGGTTAGTTTACGCGGTCGTACAAGTGCTCGTATCATGGCAATTTTAGTTGAACCCGATTTACGCCCTATTGATACATTCCAATTAAGTGCTATGTGGCGCGAACAAATGCCACCATTGCCGGGGGTGAAAACACTTAATATTGAAGATAGTATCATGAACGGAGGTCGTGATGACGGCGATGTGAGCTTTCGCTTAGAAGGCAAAGATATCAATAAGCTCAAAGAAGTTGCCGCTAAGTTAAAAGAAAAGCTAAATAGCATGCAAGGCGTAGGTGATGTAAATGACTCGCTTCAATCTGCAACTGACGAGGTTCAACTTGAACTTAAACCGCTTGCTTACAGCTTAGGGTTAACCCTTTCAGATGTGGCATCACAAGTTAGCTTTAGCTACTACGGCCTAGAAGCACAACGTATTTTACGTGACGGTGAAGAGATCAAAGTAATGATCCGCTACCCTCGTGAATCCCGAAACGCAGTAAGTGACATCACAGATGCACGTATCATTACACCAACGGGTGTTGAAGTACCGCTTGCTGAAGTTGCTAAAGTTAACATTGTTGATGGTGTAAACCGTATTCGCCGTGAAAACGCTAAACGTACTGTAAACGTGTGGGCTGCGGTTAATACTGATCAAGCTGAACCATTTGCCATTGCAAAAGAAATTCGTGACGAGTACTTACCTAGCCTACTGAAAAGCTACCCAGGTGTAGAAAGTAATGTAGCCGGTCGTATTCAAGAAGAGATGGACAGTGTGGCAGAACAAGTACGTGACTTTGCTTTATCAATGATGATTATCTTTGCGTTACTTGCTATTCCACTACGCTCGTACTCACAGCCATTTATTATCATGTCGGTTATTCCATTCGGTGTAATTGGTGCGATGTTTGGTCATATGATTTTAGGTATGACAATGAGTAGCTTATCGGTATTCGGTATCATCGCTGTTGCAGGTGTGGTCGTAAACGACTCGCTAGTGATGGTCGACTTTGTTAATAAAGCTCGCGCTGAAGGTGTAGCAATTAAAGAGGCTGTGATGCAGGCCGGTGCGCGTCGTTTTAGAGCAATATTACTGACCTCAATAACGACCTTTATTGGTGTATTACCAATCATTATGGAAACAAGCTTACAAGCAAAAATCGTTATCCCAATGGCTGTATCTCTAGCATTCGGGGTGTTATTTGCAACGGTCATTACGCTTATTTTAATCCCTTGTCAGTACGTCGCGTTAGAAGACTTTAAACGCTTAATTGGCAAGCTAAGAGGTAAAAAAGCAGAACCAGAAGCAAAATTACAAACAACCAGTAATTAAGCCCCTCTCACGATCCCAACCGAACGCTTGGCAATAAATTTGCCAAGCGTTTTTTATTTAAAAATATGTTCCTATAAATCGTATTGTTTTGCTAAGCTTAAATGAGCAAAAAAGAAACAATTCAAGAAATTACTAAATACGTTATAAGGACATAGCTATGAAAATTCTACGCTACACAGCTTTGGTAAGTTGTTTATCCATTTGTATGCCTGTGCTGGCTGAAAACCAATACTTACAACAACAGCTTGAGCCTACTCTGATTGGTGAATCTCACAGTATAGAAGGACAACAAATCCACTCTCCTGAAATGACCGTTGCCACCTATAAAGCAAATAATTTTGAACGAGTATGGGACAACGCAAAATATGCCAAGCAAGCGCTCAACTTAATTGCGCAAGCAGAACTTGAAGGGCTATCTCCTAACGACTATCACTTTGATACATTAATGGCGCTGGCCAGCGAAATAGATAAACGCGGAGCGGATGCCGTAGAAGCCCAGTTTGATGTTCTAATGACTGATGCCGTCATGACCTATGCAAAACACTTAATTCGCGGAAAAGTAAACCCTAAACAACTAGCAGCCACATGGAACTATGAACAGTTTGATGTCAGCCCAGATGCTGCAGCGGCCTCATTACTTAAACATGTAAAATCCAAAAGCCTTGATAAGGGACTTGAAAATCTAAAACCTGTTTTGCCTCATTATAAGCGTTTAAAAGACGCCCTTGTGTTTTATCGAGAGCTTGATGCTACCGGCGAGTTACCTGACTTCGCACTGCAAAATAAAGTATTAAAACCGGGGCAATCAGACCCAGCAGTGCCACTTTTAAGACAAAAGTTAAAACGACTAAAGTATTTTGACGGCAGTAACAGTGATGCCACTGATTATAACGATGAGCTAGTCGCAGCAGTTAAACGCTTTCAGAATGCGCATCAAGTTGCTGATGATGGTGTGATTGGCAATGCGACGTTAAAACTACTCAACAAAGATTACAGTGAGTACGTTAATGATATTTTAGTAAACCTAGAGCGCATTCGTTGGGTTGATAACACGCTAACAGAGCGCTTCTTAGTGGTAAATATCGCAGGTTACCTGCTGTATTTATTTGAAGACAATAAATTAAAATGGCAAACCAATGTAGTCGTAGGCAGAAACTACACCAAAACGCCAATATTTAAAGGGCAAATGAGCTATATCGTGATGAACCCAACCTGGACAGTACCGAGGAGTATTTCAGGTGGCATCATCAAAAAAATGAAAGAAAACCCAAACTACTTAAACGAGAAAGACTTTGTTGTGGTTGATAGTCGCCGTAACCCAGTTGATAGCGAGAGTATTGATTGGCCGAATGCTAGCCGCAAAAACTTCCCATATTGGTTTGTACAACAGCCTTCAGAGAATAATTCATTAGGGCAAATCAAGTTTATGTTCCCTAATAAATACTCAATCTATTTGCACGACACCCCTGCAAAAAGTTTATTCCAGCAAGACCAACGTGCATTTAGCCACGGCTGTGTAAGAGTTGATGATCCATTCACCTTAGCTGAGAAAATCTTAGAAACCTCGGATAATTGGAGCCGTAGTGAAATTGATGACGCCATTGCTGCAAAAGAAACTAAAAAAGTCAGCTTATCAAAACCGCTGGATGTACTGTTAATGTATTGGACCGTTGCGGGTAACGACGAGGGCCTACAATTTTATACCGACGTTTATAATCGCGATGGCGCGTTATTAAAAGCACTCACCACACCATTAGCAAACAATACAATTTAGAGGTCACTATGTATTTCAGCCGTATTATTTTTAGTGTGTGCTTAGCGTTAACTACATGCTCTGTTGCTGCCATTGAATTAACTGACTCGCTGCACAGCCTTGTACTTGATGCAAAACAAGTGCTCACACTTGATAACACGGCTGATTTTACAGCTACTACAGTATCAGATGTTGAGACTGAGCGATTAGGGCCAAATAGCATTGCCGTTTATGCCCCAGAAAATGCAGGGTTTTATAGCCTAGTACTGAGTAACAACAAAACCAGCAAACGCTTACTCGTTATAGTGAAAAAACCATTCAATGCTAACAATAAGCAATTGAATAATTATCAAATAGGCCTCTACCCTGCCCCTTATAAAGGCTACCCACAATACGGTGCGCCAAACGGGTTTATAGAAATTTTTGAGAAAGACCTAACACGCCAGTTGACTCCTCATGTGCAAGTTAAAAATGTAATTTGTAAGCAAGTAAGTGGCTTTCCGAAGTATCTTTATGTCAACAACGATGGCTTGATGATGCTCGAAGATCTGCTCACGTTTGTACAAAATGAAGGGATTAAAGTTAGCAAGTTTGCCTTTATCAGCGGCTATAGAACACCCCACTACAATCGCTCAATTGGTAATGGCAAACACAGCCGACACCAATACGGCGATGCCTTTGACCTATATATAGATGAAGATGGTGATGGCCGAATGGACGATTTAAACGGTGATGGCAAACTAACGATTGCTGATGTTGATGTACTTTACAAAGTGTTTGAAAAGTTCCAAAAACAGAGCCGCTACAATGGCGGTATTGGCCGCTATAAACCTGCCTCCCACCACGGTGGTTTTGTTCACATAGATAACCGTGGATTTACCGCTAGGTGGTAATACAATCTTCATATAATCCTAGAATAAATATTATCCAATTGTATTATTACTGCTTGATTGGTATGTTACTGTAAATAATAAAAATATTATAATAAAGGGAATTATGCGTTTTATCCTCTGCATTTTTTATATTTCAGTCCTTAGTGGTTGTCAGAGTTTTATTGCTTATCAAATCACTCAACCTGTAGAAGAGATATCTTACGGTGGCCCTGACGATCCAATGTTGAATACCGTTTACGAAGGTATACCTCACAAAACATGTAACACTATGCATAACTGTATAGCAGTTAGAATATTTTCCCATAATGATTTAATAGAATATTTTGAGCAAGGTGAACAATTTGGCATAACTTTTAAACTAAAATCTAAAGAGGAAATAGAAACATTTGAAACAACTTTGACCTCTATAAATGGCGCTAAACGGAAAAACGATTCAGCGATTATAGTATTCCCAGGTTATGGTGTGAGTAGCTTGATTTATAGCTTTCAAGCCCGCTGGCTTAGCCATTTTACCGGCAAAGATGTCATCCTCATGCCTGCGAGCAATCAGTATAGTGAATTCAAGTTTGGTCTAAATAGTCTTGATGTATTAAAGCATTTTTTAAATACCAACCAATACCAACAAATTGATATTTTAAGTTATTCAATGGGCAGTATTGCTGCTATGCAATTTGCGAAGCAAATGCCTAATGTAAAGCAACAGATAATGGTTGCACCAATAGTGCATTTTGACACCGCATTAATGTCCGTAGCTAAAAATTATCGCCCTACTGAACGGCAAACAATCAGCTAATAGAACCACACTCTATGTCAGTAACGCTGACCCAATAAGCCCCGCTAGTTATTGGCAAGCACTTCAAAATAAGAGTGTATCCATAGTGCATTACAGTAATTTAGACCACACCAGAATGGTAAGCCTTATCAATCAAGCCATGCGCAATGAGGTTTACATCGATTAATGTAACCAACAAATAACAAGGACAGCAATGAACATATTCTTTAATAAACTAAGGTTGCTTGTAGTTTTTTATTTAGTCGCAATTTCAAGCCTCGCACATAGCCAAAACATGCAAGCACAGATGGCTGACTTTATTAATGGCTTTCATAACTTTAAGCAGTTTAATGGCAATGTATTAGTTGCTAAGGATGGAAAAGTACTGTTTGAGCAAAGCTTTGGCTATGAATTAATGCAGATGGGTGAGCTAGACGCCGCAATCACGGTGTTTGAACTCAATAATCAATCTTATCCAGAATCAGCAAATACGTTTGACAGTTTAGGTGAAGCATATTTAGCAGCTGGTGATAAACAAAAAGCATTAGCAAGTTACAAAGGTGCGCTAAAACTTAATCCTGACAGTGAAAGTGCTAAACAAGCGATTGAGAAATTACAATAAATGTAGGCCACAATAGTGGCCTAGCTTTTTACTTACAGCTTAAAGCTTTTAACAAGCCTGTTTTTGCGTTGCTTGGATATAAGCAACTAAATCTTCAATCGATACAACGGGCATATTGTGCTCACTGGCAAACTTGCTAACTTCAGGCAAGCGAGCCATTGAACCATCTGGATTCGTTAATTCGCAAATAACACCAAACGGTGTTAAACCCGCTAACTGCATTAAATCAACCGATGCCTCAGTATGGCCACGGCGCACTAATACACCACCGGTTTGTGCTCGCAGTCCAAACACATGTCCTGGGCGAGATAAGTCTTCAGGCTTTGCATTGTCAGCTGTTGCCGCTTTAATGGTGGTTACACGATCAGCCGCTGAAACGCCGGTTGTCACGCCCGTTTTAGCTTCAATAGTCACTGTGTACGCTGTTTTGTTCTGACTGGTGTTATGCTCAACCATTTGTGGTAAATCAAGCTGTTTAACACGCTCATCGCCCATGCAAAGACACACAATACCGCTACCTTCACGGATCATCATGGCCATTTGCTCTGTGGTCAGGTGCTGTGCTGAGTACACAAAATCACCTTCGTTTTCACGGTTTTCGTCATCTACCACAAGTACGCCCTCACCTTGCTTCAAAGCAGCAATCGCACGTTCAACGCGTTCAAGTGGTTCGCCAAATTGGCTGAGTAAAGAAGACTGAATCATCATTTTTAATACCTATTAAATTAAATATGAAAAGATTCAGGACATTGAAAGGCACAGCAAAAAAGACCACCCGCAGGCAGCCAATTACTGTTTTATAGATTAACTATATTCTCTTTCATCCAAATATACCCAAACTACCTCAATATTCAGAATTCAGCGTTTCTCAGGGGCTTAATATCAAGGCGTTACTTTGTAGGAATGGCACTCCCTTTTAAAAAGTAACAACACAGAGAGTAAGTTCCTGAGAAGCGCCCTTCGGGTTGGTTTAAAAGCGATTTATTCAGCGTTATTGATTTTAACAAGGGAATAGCCATTCTTTGCAATCAATGCCTTGCCTAAATCGCTTTTAATTCCAACTGAACCTCGAATATTGAGGTGGTTTGGGTATAAGACCTCGGCTCTGGCCTCTCACCAGATCTGCTGACCTTTAACCGAAGTTAAAGCGCTCGCGGGCTCACTTAAATTCAAAGTATACCGCCGGTGGGGAATTTCACCCCGCCCTGAGAATGTTGCTTAATCAATAAGATGAATAAGCCAAGCTATTCTATACCTAAAGTAATTAGTTATCGAGTACCCGCTTATCTAATATGCCTTTTTCAATCAGTTGATTGAGGATCGCCTTGGTTTTTTCTCGGCATATATCACGCACTAGACGAACCGCGGGTGTAATGGACTGTCGACTTGGGCATATTAGCCAAAGCTCTGCACATAAGTGAGGGTAATTTTGCATCACTGGCACTACCTGCCCACTTAGTAAATCATCACTGATATCAATGCAAGATTTAACCGCTAGGCCTTTACCAGCCACACACCAACGCCTTACCAAATCACCATCATTAGATGCTCGACGGCCTTGCATTTTCACCTTAAAACGCTCGGTTCCATCGGTAAATTCCCAGACATTATTGATGATATCTTGCAGTTGATAAAATAGACCTTGATGCTGATTTAATTCATCTGGATGTGTCGGCGCGCCATGTTCTGCAATGTACTCTGGGGTTGCACATAACAGCCGCGGAACATTACAAATTTTAAAGCCATATAAATTTGAGTCGGATGGCGAGCCATACCTAAGCGCAAAATCAACGGAGTCTCGGTAAAAGTCGACATTACTATCGCTAATATGCGGGCGCATACTCAGCTTTGGATACTCATCAAGTAACTCATCTAACCATGGGATAATGATATTGCGGCCTAAGTCTGAAGATAGTGCAACCCTGAGCTCACCTTCGATTTCATCATGCTCACCTTTTAACGCAAGTGTGGCTTGCTCAAGCATGAGCACTGCTTGCTGACACTGAGGTAAAAAGCGCTCCCCAGCCGCAGATAAGCGCAAATGACGAGTTGTTCGAACAAATAACTCAGCACCCAGCGCTGCTTCAACACGCTTAATAGCAGCGCTGGCGGTGGCGGCTCGCATGTCTAATTTGGCTGCTGCGGTTGTAATACTACGAAACTCAGCAACCTTGAGGATTAATTTGAGATCTTCAACCAACATATTAACTAAAAATTTTTGATAATGTTTATTCGATTATGCGCTTTATCGTAAAGTATGCAAGGCGTAAACTGCACCTAATTGTTATACATGCGGGAGCAAATCATGACACACCCAATCATTTCTGACTTACAACGCCGTTATACAAGTAAACGTTACGACGCTTCAAAGCAAATTAGCCAAGCAGACTTAGCTGTAATTTTAGAAGCATTACGCCTGTCGCCGTCGTCTATTAATTCTCAACCATGGAAGTTTGTGGTAATTGAATCAGAGCAAGGTAAACAGCGTCTGCATGATAGTTTTGCAAATAAGTTTCAATTTAACCAAGTTCATGCAAAAGCGGCATCACACACCATTTTATTTGCTTATAACCCAAGCTATAAACGTGCTGATTATGAAAAAGTAATTGATGCCGATATTGCTAATGGCCGTACAAAAGCTGAAAACAAAGAGCAGGCTTTTGGTGCCTTCGCCTTTGTTGATTTAAATACAGATGAGCAAGGTGATAACGCCGCTTGGACTAAAGCTCAAACCTACATTGCATTAGGTAATACCATGCACACAGTGGCTCGTTTAGGTTTAGATTCAACACCGATGGAAGGTGTCGATAAAGACTTACTCGGTGAACTATTCGCTGATGAGTTAGATGGTTATGTATGTGAAGTGGCACTCGCTATTGGTTATCACGAGCCAGAGCAAGATTATAATGCTGCATTACCAAAATCGCGTTTAGATAAAGATGCGGTGATTACTGTAGTTTAAAGCCTAAATATTATGCAGGCTTGGCCTGCATAATTGTTATTTTAGGTCTGTCTTCACAACCACATTACTCGCCATACCTTCACACAAATCTGCTGTTATTGTGGCAACAGCTCCATTTATTAGTGCTAAATTTGGGGCTACGTGGCCAATGTCGGCATCAACGATAACTGGGAATAAATTACCTTTAAATGCGAGCTCTATTGCTTGGTATTCATCAAAGTAGCAGTCGTTATTAATTGCAGGGCTGCGGCCAAATACCACCGCATTTACATCAGTAAAAACATCATTCAACTTTAACGATAACAAACAACGTGCAAGGGCCATCGGACTAAGCTCTGCATTTTCTAGGTATAAAATTAACCCCTCAGGCGCATACTGCTTTTTAAATTCATGCAATGCATAGTAATTTGAGGGTAACAACAGACCTAACGTATCTAAACAGCCGCCAATTAAACGTCCAGACACTTCAATTTGGCGTTTATCTTTATAGTTAATACATCGCCATTGGCTTGGAGCGGTATAGTCAAATTGAGCCTCAGGCTTAGCTTTATAATCAATAGGCTTTTGCTGATAAAAAGGCGACGCGACTTGATGCAGTTGCTGTTTTTCTTCAAGTGACATGGCACTAAATATATTTGCTAAATAAACATCGGGATCGTCAGGATGAATTTGCATTAAATTTGCAGCGTGCAAAGTTGCCCAGCCACAACGAGTTGTTAATGCACATGCAAACGTGCTGATATCTGAAAAGCCAACCAACCATTTAGGCCTTGCTTTACTTATCGCATTGAAATCCAGAAGCGGTAAAATTTCCATGGTAAGATCACCGCCCCATGGCGGCATAATGGCTGCGATTGAATCATCAGTTAAATACTGCATTAGCTCATCAGCACGTTGCTTTGCACTATTGTGTGAATGACGTAAACAGGCACCTTCAATAACAGTAAAGCCTTTGGCGGTTAAGCCATTAAGTACTATGTCTAAGCGTTCATGAAAGACTTTATCAACACCTGATGAAAAAGCACATATGGCTATTTTATCACCTTGCTCAAGCGGTTTAGGATACTGAATTTTTGCCATTATTACTCCTTCATTACGACTGTCTTGTAGCCAACGTACCGAATAAATCCACGCCTGTAAACAGGCATAAAAAAACCGCAGTATGAACTGCGGTTTTTCTCAATGCTTGGTTAAGCTACTAAATATACTCAACTTCAATGATTTCGTACTCTACTTCACCGTTTGGTGTTTTAATGATAACGGCATCATCTACCTCTTTACCAATTAAACCACGCGCGATTGGTGAGTTAACAGAAATCAGGTTATTTTTGATATCTGCTTCGTCATCGCCTACGATTCGGTATTTTACTTCAGCATCGGTTTCAACATTAACGATAGTAACCGTTGTGCCAAAAATAACTTTACCTGTGTTAGGCATTTTAGTTACATCAATGATTTGCACATTTGAAAGCTTCGCTTCAATTTCTTGAATACGGCCTTCGCAGAAACCTTGTTGCTCACGAGCAGCATGGTATTCAGCGTTCTCTTTCAAATCACCGTGCTCACGTGCTTCAGCGATATCAGCAACGATTTTTGGACGGGTAACTGTTTTTAATTCGTTAAGTTCTTCGCGCAGTAATGCTGCACCACGAACTGTCATCGGAATTGATTGCATATTATTCTCACTTAATCCCAAGGGCGATTGCCTCGCCCTTGGCACATTTCCTTAGTTCATTCGCTGATGTAGTTCCTGAACTGACGTCACCTTGCTACGGTCGTCTGCTTGGTTTGCAGTACAGTTAGCAAATGCCGCGTTCAGAGTCGTTGTGTAGTTAGTCTTATGCTGTAACGCACCACGACGTAACACCTTCGAATCTTCAATCGCTTGGCGGCCTTCAGTAGTGTTTACAATGTAGCTGTATTCACCATTTTTAATTCTATCAAGAATATGAGGACGACCTTCGTATACTTTATTAACGCGACGAACTGCAATGCCAGCTTCTTCAAGTGCTTTTGCAGTGCCACCTGTTGCATCTAACTCGAAACCAAGTTCAGTCATGGTTTTAGCTAGTTCAACGATACGTGGTTTGTCACTGTTGCGTACCGATAGTAACGCGCGACCACCGCGTGGTAAAGTGTTGCTTGCACCTAATTGTGCTTTAGCGAATGCTTCGGCGAAAGTTTCACCAACACCCATTACCTCACCCGTTGAGCGCATTTCTGGGCCACGGATTGGGTCAACACCTTGGAACTTAGCAAATGGCAGTACCACTTCTTTTACGCTGTAGTAGGGAGGGATTACTTCTTTTGTAATACCTTGGCTTGCTAGCGACTGACCCGCCATACAACGTGCAGCAACTTTAGCAAGTGCAATACCTGTCGCTTTAGAAACAAATGGTACTGTACGTGCAGCACGTGGGTTTACTTCGATTAAGTAAACTTTACCGTCTTTCACAGCAAACTGAGTATTCATCAGACCTACTACGCCAAGCTCTAGTGCCATATCAGTCACTTGCTTACGCATTACGTCTTGTACTTCAGCAGTTAGTGAGTGAGCTGGTAATGAACACGCTGAGTCACCTGAGTGAACACCTGCTTGCTCAATGTGCTCCATGATACCACCGATGATTACTTGCTCACCGTCACAGATAGCGTCAACGTCAACTTCAATTGCGTTATCTAAGAAGTGGTCAAGTAGTACTGGCGCTTCATTTGACGCTGATACTGCTTCAGTCATGTAACGACGTAAATCGTCTTCATCATAAACTACTTCCATTGCGCGACCACCTAGTACATAAGAAGGACGTACAACCAGTGGGAAGCCGATTTCAGCAGACTTAACAATCGCTTCTTCTAAAGAAGTAACCGTTGCATTCTCTGGTTGAAGAAGATCTAGACGCTCAACAAGCTGTTGGAAACGCTCACGGTCTTCTGCACGGTCGATTGCATCTGGTGAAGTACCAATAACTGGCACGCCATTCGCTTCAAGTTCACGAGCAAGTTTCAGTGGTGTTTGACCACCGTACTGAACGATAACACCTTTTGGCTTTTCAACGCGTACGATTTCTAATACATCTTCTAGCGTGATTGGCTCGAAGAATAAACGATCAGATGTATCGTAGTCAGTTGAAACAGTTTCAGGGTTACAGTTAACCATAATTGTTTCATAGCCGTCTTCACGTAAAGCTAATGCTGCGTGAACACAACAGTAATCGAATTCGATACCTTGACCGATACGGTTAGGACCACCACCGATTACCATGATTTTATCTTTTTCAGATGGATTCGCTTCACATTCTTCATCATAAGATGAGTACATGTAAGCTGTGTCTGAGCTGAACTCCGCAGCACAGGTATCAACGCGCTTATATACAGGCACGATATCTAACTGGTGACGCTTTTTACGAATTTCTGCTTCAGAAACACCGGCAATTTCAGCGATACGCGCATCAGCAAAACCTTTACGCTTAAGCTTACGTAAAAACTCAGCATTTAGACCAGCCATACCTACTTCGCTGATTGTTGCTTCGTCTTTTAAGATGTCTTCGATTTGTACTAAGTACCAAGGGTCAATCTTAGTTAATTCGAATACGTCTTCTACGCTCATACCGTGACGCATTGCATCAGCAACGTACCAAATACGCTCAGCACCTGGCTCACGTAATTCACGGATGATTTTTTCTTTTGCTTTCGGATCATCAAGGGCAACAATTGGGTTAAAGCCCGTTGCGCCTACTTCAAGACCACGTAGTGCTTTATGCAGTGATTCTTGTTGGTTACGACCAATCGCCATAACCTCACCTACAGATTTCATCTGTGTTGTAAGACGGTCGTTTGAACCTGCGAATTTTTCGAAGTTAAAACGTGGGATCTTAGTAACAACGTAATCAATTGACGGCTCGAAAGACGCTGGTGTTTTACCGCCAGTGATGTCGTTTTGTAGCTCATCAAGGGTGTAACCTACTGCTAGTTTTGCAGCGATTTTCGCAATTGGGAAACCGGTTGCTTTTGATGCTAATGCAGAAGAACGCGATACACGTGGGTTCATCTCGATGATAACCATACGGCCATCAACTGGATTCACACCAAACTGTACGTTTGAACCACCTGTTTCAACACCGATTTCACGAAGTACCGCCATCGATGCATTACGCATGATTTGGTATTCTTTGTCAGTTAGTGTTTGCGCTGGTGCAACCGTGATTGAGTCACCAGTGTGAACACCCATAGGGTCAAAGTTTTCGATAGAACATACGATGATACAGTTGTCGTTTTTGTCACGAACAACTTCCATTTCGTACTCTTTCCAACCGATTAATGATTCATCGATTAAAAGTTCATTTGTTGGTGATAAATCTAAACCACGCTCACAAATTTCATCAAATTCTTCTTGGTTGTATGCAACACCACCACCGGTACCACCCATAGTGAATGATGGACGAATGATACATGGGAAACCGATGCGGCTAAGTACATCGTGTGCTTCTTCCATTGAGTGAGCGATTTCTGCACGCGGACACTCAAGGCCAATGTTCTTCATTGCTTCGTCAAAACGCTCACGGTTTTCAGCTTTATCGATTGCATCAGCAGTTGCACCGATTAGCTCAACACCGTGTTTTTCCAGTACGCCGTGCTTATCTAAATCAAGTGCACAGTTTAATGCTGTTTGACCACCCATAGTAGGCAGTACTGCATCTGGCTTTTCTTTTTCAATGATTTTCTCTACCACTTCCCAGTGAATTGGCTCGATGTACGTCGCATCCGCCATTTCAGGGTCAGTCATGATAGTTGCAGGGTTCGAGTTTACAAGAATTACTCGAAAGCCTTCTTCTCGTAGTGCTTTACACGCTTGTGCACCAGAGTAGTCAAATTCACAAGCTTGACCGATTACGATCGGGCCTGCGCCTAAGATAAGAATGCTTTTTATGTCGGTACGTTTTGGCATTGTTACTCCGGTTAAATTAGTTAGAACGTGCTTGCATCAGGTCGATGAAGTGGTCAAATAATGGTGCCGCATCATGTGGACCTGGGCTTGCTTCAGGGTGACCTTGGAAGCTAAATGCAGGCTTGTCTGTGCGGTGAATACCTTGTAGCGTGCCATCGAATAATGATACGTGAGTTGCACGTAAATTCGCTGGTAATGTTGCTTCGTCAGCTGCGAAACCGTGGTTTTGCGCTGTGATCATTACAACATTGCGGTCAAGGTCTTTAACTGGGTGGTTACCACCGTGGTGACCAAACTTCATTTTCACCGTTTGTGCACCTGAAGCAAGTGCAAGTAATTGGTGACCTAAACAGATACCAAAGATTGGCGTGTCTGTTTCTAGGAAAGTTTTAATTGCTTCAATCGCGTAAGTACACGGCTCAGGGTCGCCTGGGCCATTTGATAAGAAGATACCGTCTGGGTTTAATGCCAGTACGTCTTCTGCAGATGTTTGTGCAGGAACAACGGTTAATTTGCAACCGCGGTCAACTAACATACGTAAGATATTACGTTTAACACCGAAGTCATAAGCAACAACGTGGAACTTCTCGTCTGCTGCTTCTAGCGTTTTAAAGCCTGAACCTAACGTCCAGCTTGATTCGCGCCACTCAAAATTTTCCTTGGTTGAGACAACTTTTGCTAAATCCATGCCTTTTAAGCCTGGGAAGGCTTGCGCAGCTTCAAGCGCTTTATTCTCATCTAACTCGTCGCCTGCAATGATACAACCATTTTGAGCGCCTTTATCACGTAAGATACGTGTTAATTTACGAGTGTCGATGTCAGCAATACCTAAGATATTGCGTTCTTTTAAGTAATCACTTAACGATTGCTCGTTACGGAAATTACTTGCTAGCAGTGGCAAATCACGGATCACTAGGCCTTTAGCCCAGATTTGACCCGCTTCTTCGTCTTCGCTGTTAGTACCCGTATTACCGATATGTGGGTACGTCAAAGTTACGATTTGTTCCGCGTATGAAGGGTCAGTCAAAATTTCTTGATAACCAGTCATAGACGTATTGAATACTACTTCACCGACTGACATGCCGTCAGCGCCGATTGCAGTACCGCGAAACACTGTGCCGTCTTCTAGGACTAACAGAGCGGATTTAGTCAAGTTAACCTCCTAACAGTAAAAAACGGGAGTAAAGTCATTTGCTCTACTGCCCGTTTATAGCGATTGGAAACACGCATTTATGAATTTTTGGCAAATTGGCGCTATTCTACAGCAAATTAGCATTCAGATCTAATCTTAATTAATAAAATAGTAAAAATAAGCGTTATTAACTAAAAATCCACTGAAACTGCCAAAAAAGAAACTAAACTACTTCAAGTCAAGCACATCTTGCATGTCATAAAGTCCAGCTGGTTTATTTTTCAACCAGCCCGCAGCTCTTACAGCACCTAATGCGAAGGTCATTCTTGAACTTGCTTTATGAGTTAATTCTAGCCTTTCGCCAGAAGTTGCGAAATATGCGGTGTGTTCACCTACTATATCTCCGCCTCTCATAACTGAATAACCTATTTCATTTTGCGATTTTGCGTGTTCATCATTGCTTCTATCAAAACGCGCGACCTCATCATGCTGCCAACCTTTTGCCTCGGCAATAGCTTCACCAATTGCCAATGCAGTTCCTGATGGCGCATCGATTTTGTGACGATGATGAGCTTCAAATATTTCGATATCCATGTCATCGCCAAACTTCACAGCCGCAGTCTGCACTAAGTTAAGCAGTAAATTCACACCTACGCTATAGTTGCGGGCAAAAACAATCGGAATGTGTTTCGCCGCTTCATTAAGCGCATCAAGATCATCTTGGTTAAGGCCCGTAGTACCAATTACCATGGCGATATTTTTTTCGACCGCTGTTTTTAAATGGTTGCGCATTCCTGCCGGTAAAGTGAAATCAATCAATACATCAGCATCTTTTACGTCAGTTTCTTTACTAAATGTTACATCTGATGATGCAGCGCTGTTTAATTGATTAACCGCGATATCTAAAAGTGGCGAGTTATCACGGACGTACGCGCCCGTTAATGTTGCGTCATCTTTTTTTGAGACAGCTTCTAAAAGTGCAAGTCCCATGCGGCCGTTTGCGCCAAATACACCTATGCGGTTCATATAGTTACCTTATCTATTCTTCTTAGCTGGCTGGATTTTATCGAAAACTCATGTAATAGTCAGGTTAGCTTATAAAAAATACAGAGCTAATTTTAGATTTATTAATAGAACAACAATAATAACAGATAGTCTTTGCATTTAGCCATCTATACATTTAAACTTCTTCCTTTGCGCCGATTTGGTCTTTGGCTTGCGGGCGCTGTTGATGTCTTTTAGGCACAACTAAATACAGCTAAAAGAAGTGTTTGGCTGTGTTATTGGTTATCTAACGAGGAATATGATGCAGCCATCATTTAATAAAACAAAAGCAAAGCTTTCTTTGCTGCCGCTTTTGGTGTTTGTCGGCTTATTTTTAGGCGCTGGCTTATACTTACAGTCTCAAGGTGTCGATTACGCCTTCTATCAATTGCCTGCTCCAGTGGCAATTTTGCCAGCTATCATGCTGGCGTTTATCTTAAATAAAAATACCATCAACCACAGTGTTGAAACCTTTATTAAAGGTGCGGGCCATAGCAACATCATCACTATGTGTTTGATTTATTTGCTTGCCGGTGCATTTTCTGCGGTTGCTGGTGCAACCGGTGGTGTTGATGCCGTAGTTAATGCCGGTTTATCACTTATTCCACCTGCTCTGTTACTACCTGGGTTATTTCTAATTGCTGCGGTAGTGTCGACTGCGATGGGTACTTCAATGGGTACTATCGGTGCGATTGGCCCGATTGCTTATGCCGTCGCCCAAAAAACAGGCATTGATCCATCCCTGATGGCAGGCACGATTGTATCAGGTGCCATGTTTGGTGATAACTTATCAATCATCTCTGACACAACTATTGCTGCAACCCGCACGCAAGGCTGTGAAATGAAAGATAAATTTCGTGAGAACTTAAAAATCGCCTTACCTGCTGCGGCATTAACTATCGGCTTGTTATTCTTCTTAACGCCTGCTGCAGAAACTGTAGAGACACAAGACTTCGATATCTTACTAGTATTACCTTATGCCTTTATCTTAGTGCTCGCGGTAATGGGCTTTAACGTATTCGTGGTGCTGTTTAGCGGTATAATCTTCGCTGCACTTATGGGCTTTACTGGCAGCTATGAAGGTGCGAGTTTTGTTAAAGATGTTTATAAAGGCTTTACTGACATGCAGGAAATTTTCTTGCTATCGATGTTTATTGGCGGTCTTTCAGAGTTTATCCGTATTAATGGTGGTCTTGATTATATTGCTAACAAAATTCAGGCAATTACAAAAATCATTGCAAAATGGCACCGTAAAGTAGCAGATCAATTAGGTATTGCTGCACTGGTTATGACTAGTAACTTATGTATTGCCAATAATACCGTGTCTATTATTGTTGCAGGCCCAATTGCTAAAAAATTAGCAGATGATGGCGAAATTACAGGCAAGCGTTCAGCAAGCTTACTTGATATTTTTGCTTGTGTTACGCAAGGCTCATTGCCGTATGGCGCACAAGCACTTCTACTCGGCGCAACATTCAAAATTAGCCCATGGGAAGTCTCTACCTCTTCTTACTACTGCTTTATTCTTGCCTTTACTGCCGTTGCAGTAATTTGCTTACGCCGAAATAAAGCATAACTTAAATAATTTTTCTTAAGATACGCCCAAATATGGGCGTATCTGCTATAATCCAACCTTTGTATCCCCCTTTACACCATCAATATTGAGATATGAACTTGAAAAAGATCCTTTCTGTTGCTGCGCTTTGTGCAGTAAGTACTTCTGGCTATGCCGCTAATTGGAGCTCTACGCAATTACACGTTAATAACGGTGAACACAAAAACCCGTTTTCATTAACTAAGTCAAATACCACGGTTGTATCACTACAGCATGCGTCTGGTTATGACTATGGCGACAACTTCTTTTTTATTGATTACAGCGACGACGACCGTCAAGATGGCTATCAAGATAAAGACTTTTACGGTGAGTGGTATTCAACATTTAGCTTATCAAAAATCTCTGGCAGTGATTTCTCATACGGCGCAATTGCTGATGTGGGTTTAACGGCAGGTTTTAATGCCGCAGGTGACTCGAAAGTTCTTAAGTATTTACCTGGTGTAAAGCTTAGCTGGCAAGCACCGGGCTTTAGCTTTTTATCTACTTTATTTACCGCTTACATCGATGACAGTGAAGGCGTAGCACGCGGTGGCGCACCAACTGAAACAAACAGCTGGATGATTGATGTTGCTTGGGGCTACCCATTTACTATTGGCTCACAAAAGTTCAACGTAACAGGCCATGTTGAATACATTGCAGAGCGTGAAAATGAATTTGGCGAAGATGTTAAAGCGTGGATTTTAGCGCAGCCAATCATTACGTGGGATTTAGGTCACGCAATGAACATGAAAGAAAACACCTTACTGCTAGGCCTTGAATGGCAATACTGGCACAACAAGCTAGGTACAGACACAACTGAGTCAGTACCACAACTTCACGTTGAGTGGACGTTCTAATAAGCTGAAAGCTGAAAGCTGAAAGCTGAAAGCTGAAAGCTGAAAGCTGAAAAAATTAAAGCCTGTAGTCATCACTGAGTACAGGCTTTTTTAATTACTATAGATATTCTTTACAGTTTACACTGTGGGGTTTTGCCTTTTGCTTTAGCAGCTTGTTGGGCTTTTAATGCATCCGACATATGCTTTTGTAGCTCTTTAATGCGGTTACCCGGTGCTGGGTGAGTCGACATAAATTCTGGAGTACCGCTACTGCCCGCAGCACTCATATTTTGCCAAAGCGATACAGATTGCTCTGGGTTAAACCCTGCTTTTGCCATTAAATCCAAGCCAACAATATCTGCTTCTGATTCATGTGAGCGACTAAACGGTAAGACAACACCATACTGTGCCCCCAAACCTAAAGCTTGCATAATCTCACCGCGATA
This sequence comes from Pseudoalteromonas sp. BZA4, assembly GCF_040104395.1. Classification (NCBI taxonomy): domain Bacteria; kingdom Pseudomonadati; phylum Pseudomonadota; class Gammaproteobacteria; order Alteromonadales; family Pseudoalteromonadaceae; genus Pseudoalteromonas; species Pseudoalteromonas sp. BZA4. The sequence goes on along the minus strand of NZ_JBECOT010000001.1, from coordinate 24,037 downwards.
TTGCACATTACCCATATCAAGTGCTGCACCACCAACTTGCAGACCTGTTTGTAACAATGCATTTTGTGATACACGTTCATTAGAATGCTCAGCAATAACGTGTGCAACCTCGTGACCTAGTACCGTTGCTAGTTGATCTTGATTTACAGCAACTTTTAATAAACCTGTATGAACGCCAATATAACCCCCCGGTAATGCAAATGCGTTTGCTGAGTCTTCTTCAAACACGACTACTTCCCACGATTGCTTTGCATACTCGTTAGGTAAAACGGCAATAACATCATCGGCAATACATTTCACATAAGCATTGACGCCAGGATCGGTATTAACAGGTTGTGTTTTTTTCATTTCAGCAAAACTTGCTTGACCCATTTGGCTCATTTGTTGGTCTGAATAAAGCGCGATTTGTGTACGCCCTGTTGGAGAGGTTTTACAGCCAGCTAAAACAGCGGTGGCTAACACTGCCATGATTAACTTTTTCATACTAGTCCTTCAAATACTTAGTGTAATTGTGGCTAATATAGCAAAGCATTGCTTAATTTTATATGAAAATGAACAATCACCCACTCAGTTGTTATCATTTAGTTAATTCTTTTACTTAGCAGGCAAACTAAGTTCACCACAGTGACTCACACTGCTACAATAGTGACCTAATGTTTGATGAATGAGTAAACAATGCCTTCCCCTGAGACTTTAAATAAACGCATTTTATTACCTTTACTGGCAAGTATTGTCGCGATTACGCCTTTAGCAATTGATTTATATTTACCGGCAATGTTGGTGATTGCCAACGACTTGCAAACTACCATGCCAAATGTGCAAATCTCGCTCAGTATTTATTTAGCAGGTTATGCCCTGGGTATGTTGTTTTTTGGTCCGATAGCCGATGAACTTGGTAGACGATTACTCGCAAAGGTGGGCTTAGCCCTATTTGGAATCAGCTCATTAGCACTGGCATTTTGTACCAACATCGAATTATTTTGGTCTTTAAGAGCCGTGCAAGCGTTCACAGGTGCCGCTGCGACAGTCGTAGTGCCGGGTATTATTCGCCACATTTACCGAGAGAACACCGCCAAGGGCATGTCTTATGTCTCGATGATTATGATGGTTGCCCCGTTAATTGCGCCTACTCTAGGCTCATTAATCATGGGAATTTCAACATGGCAGGTTATTTTCATTGCATTAGCTGCTTACAGTTTTGCCATTTTAGCTTTGGTGCAAATTCATTTAATCGATATTCCAATCTTTAAGAGTCAGCAACGTGGTTTGGCACTGTTCTTTAATAGTTATAAAACGGTATTTTCTCGTCGTAGTGCCCTTGCCGATATTGCCAGCTCAATGTTTGCCTCATTTGCATTCTTTTGCTTTTTAACATCGGTACCTTATGTATATCTCGATTTCTTCAAAGTAGATGAACAATTGTTCGGTGTGTTATTCGCCTTTAACGTGCTGGCTTTAATGTTCGGTAACTTTATGAATACACGTTTAGTGCCGCGCTTAGGTTCTCGTAAACTGTTATTTATTGGGCTAGGTATTGGCTTTGTGTCTGGCGGGGCATTGTTGTTATTCAGTGTGATGCATTTATCGCTGTATTTTATCGTTGCTACCATCGCACCACTGATGATGAGCTTGGGTATTGTCGCGAGTAATGCAGACTCATTAATACTGATGCAATTTGAGGAAAAGTCAGGCACTGCAACAGCTGTTATTGGTACCCTGAGATTCGGCAGTGGCGCTTTAGTTGGGCCTATCCTTGCTTTTGTTCACCCACAAAGTGCGATTCCATTTTCTGCTATGATGTTCAGCGCACTGATACTGATCTTACTTGTACAGCTTTGGCATCGAAAACGATACCAATCGACTTAAATATTGAACACAATTGTAATAAAAAAAATGCCTGTAATTAACAGGCATTTTTTATATCTCTTTAAAGCTTATTCAGCTTCTTTCGATACCATAACCATTGCAGGGCGTAATAAACGGCCATTTAATGTATAACCTTTTTGCATTACTGCAAGAACCGTATTAGGCGCTACATCATTGCTCGGCTGAATTGACATTGCTTGATGGAATTCAGGGTTAAATTGTTCACCCTGTGGGTTAACAATTTCAACACCGAATTTTGATACCGCATCATTAAAGCTCTTAACAGTCATTTCGATACCTTCAAGCACAGGCTTAAGCTGCTCATTTTCTTTATCAGAAAACTCAATCGCACGCTCTAGGTTATCGATAACAGGTAGTAATTCGTTAGCAAACTTTTCAAGTGCAAATTTATGCGCTTTTTCTACATCTTGAGCGGCACGACGACGCATGTTCTCAACATCTGCAGCAGCACGAACAACACTGTCCTTTTGATCGTTGATTGTTTGTTTAGCCGCTTCTAATTCGCTGTGTAGTAGTGCGATTTCAGCTTCAGGGCTCATTTCTTCGCCGTCAACTTGTTCAGCCGCTTTTTCTGCAGCTTCTACTTCAGCTTGCATTTGTTCAAATTCTTCGTTTAGTTCAACTTCTTGCTCTGGTGATTTTGTCTGCTCAGACATAGCTTACATGCTCCAATTCTTTACAACTGCGGTAATTATGGGGATTGAATTAAAAGATTCAAGAGGCTGATGAGCCGATTAACTTAAATTCTTGGATGATTGCTTCTATTTGCGCTGATTTTGGACAAATTACGCAAAATCGGCTTTGGTATTCATGGTTATTGAAATAAGGAACGCTGATCACCATCAACTCATTACAGTCTGTAAATGGCAATTGTTCTGTGTTTAACACCGATAACCCATTTTTAAATGCGAGTTTGTCTTCAACAAAATTTAAAAACGATACACCAATATTTAAGCTGGTTTGGCAATCAACTTGGCGGTAAAGGTAGTTTTCACCTACCACAATGCTGTTATCTGAACCGAGTTTTTGACTTAATTGCCGAGTCCATTGTGTTAAAGAGTCATGGCAATTATGTGGTGCAGTGGCTGCCATTGCCTGCATTCGATATAAGCCTTCCATTAAGGTTTGCTGGCTAAATACGGTATTAAGCCAAGTAGCAAACTGGTAACGAACGACATCCGATGAATCTTCAGGTTTGGTAATGCAAATGTTATGGCTTTGCCCTGCTCTATCGATCAGTAGAATAAGCCAATTACTGCCATCGAAATCAAGCACCTCTACTCGAAAGACCAGCTGTGAGCTGACTTGAGGTAAGCCCACACAACAACACACTTTATAGCGCTGACTTAAACCATGGGCGAGCTCAACTAATTGTGCTTGCTCGGGCTGCCAATATGTTGCAATTTCAGGCAGAGCAAAAAACTCAGTAAGCCAATAATCAAACCCAGCATTGGTAGGTACGCGGCCAGCAGAAGTATGTGGCGAATAAAGCAAGCCCACTTTTTCTAGCCGAGCCATTGCGTTACGAACCGTTGCCGAGCATACCGCCATGCCTTTTTGTTTGGCAATTCGGGTAGAGGCAACAGGCTGGCCTTCACCGTTACAGTAAAGGCTCATTACAGCTGAAAAAATTTGTTGGTCACGAGGATTTAATTTCATAATTTATACATCTTGCTTCTTGCCAGTGGATATTTGGGCGCCGCAAGTTTATTTCAAGTTATTTTCAAAGCATTAATTTTTAATGTAATCTAGCGATATGAAAGTTTAAGTGCAAATAACATGGATTCACCGTTTAAAACCATAGGTTTAATTGGCAAACCTAATCACAGCGGGGCAGCTGCCACACTTGCTCGCCTGCACACATTTTTGCGAGCCTTGGGTTTTGAAGTGCTAGTAGAACAGCGCACCGGCCGCCAACTTGAAGATCTTCCCCGAGAAAACCTTGTTAAATTGGTCGATTTAGGTGAACGTGCAGACTTAGCCATAGTCGTCGGCGGTGATGGCAATATGCTTGGCGCAGCTCGAGTTTTAGCGCGTTTTGATGTTGCCGTAATTGGTGTAAACCGTGGTAATCTAGGCTTTTTAACTGATTTAAACCCAGAAGGTTTCGAAGCCAGCCTTGAACAAGTATTAAGTGGCCAGTTTCTCGAAGAAAAACGCTTCTTGCTTGAAGTTGAAGTATATCGCCATGCCGAACTCAAAAGTGCAAACTTGGCAGTGAATGAAGCAGTACTTCATGCTGATAAAGTTGCCCACATGATTGAGTTTGAGGCCTTTATCAACAACGACTTTGTATTCTCGCAACGCTCAGACGGTTTAATTGTTTCAACCCCAACTGGTTCAACTGCTTATTCATTATCTGGTGGCGGGCCGATTTTGACGCCAGAGCTTAATGCGATTTCACTTGTGCCTATGTTCCCGCACACATTATCAAGCCGCCCTCTTGTGGTTGATGCTGATAACGAAGTGCGTTTAAAGCTCAGTCTTGAAAATACTGATAGCCTGCAAGTCAGTTGTGACAGCCATGTGGTTTTAGCTGTATTACCTGGCGATGAAGTGGTGATAAAAAAAGCAGATAAGCGCCTGCGCTTGATCCACCCTAAAGAATACTCTTACTACAATGTATTAAGAAAAAAATTAAACTGGGGAAGCCGCTTATTTTAAGCGGCTTTTTTTATCTCAATTGATTGCCAAGGCACATTGAATAGCGCAAAATAATCAAACTTAATGCTGTATTATTTTAAGGATTCTAAGGCGAAATGAGCTATATCGTTTTTCTTGCTCTGTTATTACTGATCACCTTGCTAGGTTGCTACTGGATGGTTGAGAGCAACCGTCGCAAGGCTATTGAAGCTGAAAAAAAACGTTTTAATCAACGAGTAAAAGAAATCAATAATGATTTTAAAGATAAGTTAATTGATTTCAGCGAGAGTAAAATCATTCGTCCGAAGAACATCTCGCGTTTGAGCATGATCACTAGCAATTACTTTGTTGTGCAAGCCCATAACGAAGAAAACCTCACATATCTTGAATACATTAGTGATTTACTGCTTAACACAATCATTATGGAAGCCAGTAAAGCACAAAGCCCAGAACAGATTGATCAGCTTGCAGACAGGTTACAGTATTTCATGGCTGAATTACCTTACAATGGCATTGAATATAACAAAGCGTTTTACCAAGAGTCCCTTCCATCACTCATTGAAGTAATTAAATATCAGCCCCCCGCCGATTTACAAGACGATCAGCCGCCAGCCCAGAGCACACAAGCGTCAGATGATTCCGCACCAGAAAATCAATTGTCAGAATTAAGCAAAGCTTAAAAATTTAATTTGCAAAACCCGAAAACACTGTATAAATTAACAGTTAATTAGCTGGATGGATAAACAGTATGTTAATCGGGTTAGAAATTAAAAACTTTGCCATTGTAAGTAATTTAAGTACTGAGTGGCACAATGGTATGACAGCCATTACAGGTGAAACAGGTGCGGGTAAATCAATTGCAATTGATGCCCTCTCTTTATGTTTAGGTGAACGCGCTGATGCTGGTGCCGTTCGCCCTGGTACTGATCGTGCAGAAATATGCGCACAATTTGATATTAGCCAACTCCCTCTTGCCCAACACTTTTTAGAGCAACATTTACTCTCAAACAACGAAGGCGAATGTTTACTACGCCGTGTTATTTGCAAAAATGGCCGTAGCAAAAGCTATATTAATGGCAGCTCAGTTACCGCTGCACAGTTAAAAGAGTTAGGTCAGTACTTAATTTCTATTCACGGGCAACATGCCCATCAACATTTATTAAAAGCTGAACACCAGCTACATCTGCTTGATGCCTATGCCGGCCACAATCAGTTATTAGCTGATGTAAAAGAACGCTTTAAAGCCTACCAAGCCTTACTCAAAGAATTTAACCAGCTTGAACAACAACAGCAGCAACAGGCAGCTCAAAAGCAATTACTTGAGTATCAAGTAGCCGAACTTGATGAATTTGCTCTGCAACCGGGTGAATTTGAAGAGATTGAAGCTGAGCATCATAAACTAAGCCATAGCCAGACTATTTTAGAGTCATGCCAACGTGAGCTACAACACTTATACGAAAGTGATGAGCAAAGTGCGTGTTCATTATTGCAACATAGTGCTCAACAATTTACAGAACTAGCAAGCTACGATGAGAGCTTATCTAGCATAGCATCACTACTGAGTGAAGCTGCCGTTCAAGTTGAAGAAGCAAGCCGCGAGATACGCAGCTATGTTGATGTTACCGACTTAGACCCAACACGCTTAGACGAAGTTGAAACTCGTTTAACAGGTGCTATGGATCTTGCCCGTAAACATCACATAAAGCCAGAAGAGCTTGTTGAGTTTCACCAGTCAATCTCTGAAGAATTAGCATCAATTAGTTATAACAGCGACCGCCTTGTGGCACTTGAAAGCGAAATCAGCGATGCCCTTGAGCAGTACAAACAAGCAGCTCAACTATTAAGTGAAAGCCGCCATAGTTATGCAGATACGCTTAATCAGTTAATTAGTGATAGCATGGCGAATTTATCGATGGAAAACGGCAAGTTTGCTATTGATATTCAACAAGCTAACGATAAAGCACCAAGTGCAATGGGTTTTGATACTGTGTCGTTCTTGGTATCGACCAACCCGGGTCAACCGCTACAAGCACTATCTAAAGTGGCCTCTGGTGGTGAGTTATCGCGCATTAGTTTAGCTATTCAGGTAATTATTGCTCAGCGTGTTACAACGCCAACCCTCATTTTCGATGAAGTTGATGTAGGTATTTCAGGCCCTACTGCTTCTGCAGTCGGCAAGCTATTACGCCAGCTAGGTAAATCGACCCAAGTTATTTGTGTAACTCACTTGCCACAGGTTGCAAGTTCTGGGCATCAGCAATTTTTTGTAGCCAAAGAAATTGCAAACGGCGAAACCTTTACGCAAATGAATAAACTGTCTAAAGATGGCCGTATCGATGAAATTGCCCGACTACTTGCTGGCGACAACATCAGTAAAATGGCAAGAGCGAATGCCAAAGAGCTTATTAGCGCACATGCATAAGTTAATAGTTAATACTGTTGAGAGTTTAAGTTGGTTAGAGTTTAGAAATGAATATTAAAAATATGGGTACCGCTTTAGTGCTTGGCTTGATTGCACTGAGTTCAAGTCATTCACATGGTTCAACAGTCGGTACAGCTTATCAAAGTGAACTATTAATCGTTATTTTATTTGAATGTATTTTAGTTGCCCTCCCTACTACCGGATTATTTTTGGTTGTTTGGAGTCGCTGGAAGCATTTACGTTTTAAGCAGATGCTACAAATTGTGTTAAATTCATCTTTGGTATTAATGCTGATTAGCATGTTAGCAGTTAATCAATTAGCAAACGACTTTTCGTCATGGTTAATTGTATTTGCAATAGGCCATACATTACTTGTTGGTATTAGTTATTTATTGCTTAAACAGCACACTAATAGAGTAAAAAGTACCCTAACAGGCTGTTGGTAAAAAATCATAGTTAAATATAAAAATCGCGAAGCAAAAATACTTCGCGATTTTTTATGATTATTTATATATTAAGCTTACTCAATTTCGCTGGCGAAATTAATTAAGTTCATAAATAAACGATCTGTCATGCTTGAAACACCTGTTCCATCAGTATAATTACCCTCTTTATTCTGCGAGTTAACTATACCGTTATCAGATAATAGAATGTCGCCAGTTTCAGAGTCCAACACAATCGTAGGCAAGCCATCTTGATTGACTGCTAATACTTGTGTACCTGCCGGCATCACAGAAAAATACCCTCTCGCACCACCTGCTTGATTGAAACTCGTTACACCGCCAAATGGGCCTGCAAAAATAGCTTGCTGAGCTTGAGTACTTACACCATCAGGATTTTGTGTATTTGGGCCATCGACATAACCATCACGGGTAACTGTATAACCCCATTTCGAATACACTTTCTCATCAGGCATATCTGAATCAGCTGCGATGATAACAACATTACCTTGCTTTTTAGACCAATTGTAAAGCTCTGCAACTTCAGCATCTGTGAAGTCTGTATTATAGAAACTTCCCATGAAAAAGATATCTGTGTCGTAAGAGTCGATAGCTGCTTCAGTAATAGAATTTGCAGCAGCAAAGTCATGATTAATCGACAGTGTTTTATTTACAATTCCACCTTCGCCAAAATTTGCAGAGCTCATTAGTTTTGCAACAGGTTTATCGAATAAATAAGCATTCATTGTATAATTTTGCCAAGTTGCTTTCCTCTCTTTATCGATACTCGTGATAACAAACGACTCAGCTCCTGTACTACAGATTGGCTGGGCGTAACACGCAACCGGTTTTAATGTGTTTACCGCTAAATCATTTATACGCACCGGGTAAGTCCCCATTGCACAGGTTTTACCCGTTTCAATCGACGCTTTATAAAGTTTAGTTACGTTGTAATTACCTTGATCATTTATTACTTCGCGTGAAATAAGCAATTCACCATTTTGATCAAGTGCTGCCCCCGTCACAGTTGTTAAGCCATGTTCAGACTTTTTCGATAACTCAAGTGTAGAAAGGTCTAAAGAGAAAATGCTGGTTGCAGAAACCAAATAGACGTCACCATTTTTAACAACCATATCTCCACGAAGAATATCTGAGCTATTGCCATAGCCTGTCATATTACCTACAAACTGGGTCTCGCCAGAATCTGGATAAATAATGTAAAACTTACTTCCTTTAGAGCCGTAAATAACATCACGGTTTGGGTCATAAGCTAAACGAGTCATTGGCTTTGAACGAGCAACTTCTGTATGCTCGCCTGTTTCCATGTCAACATAAGCTAATTTAGTATATTTATACTTTTCGCCTTTAATTGGTAAGTCTTTTAATTCATCATCTGATAAGTTCAAAGAGCTCGGATCTAGCTTATAAGTTAAAGCACGGGGAGCTGATACATAATACAAACGATTACGAGTACTATCGAATGCCATAGCCGCTGAAGAAAACTTCGCTTTTGAATGAATTGCTGCTGTTTGGGCTTGTTCATCAAGCGAAAAAACAACGCCTAAATGACCTCGACCAGAGTTAATACCATAAAGCTCGCCTGTACAACTATTTGCCGAAGCATCTGTAGCAACGGCTCCGCAAACCATCAATACAGATAAGATAGAATTTTTCATTGCATTTCCACCTGAAGAATTAACCAAAACTTTATTATTAGTAAAAATGATAAATAAATTATTTATCATTAACTTAATAATGCATAAATTATGTTAAAGCTAATTCTAGGCTTCAGTCTATTGAATACAATCAGAAATTTTTGATAATGGTACAAAAAGGTGAAAAATAATAACAACTCAGGTTTTACTGAATTTATTGTAGCACTATATAACTAGATAAGGTTTTGTGGGTATATTTCGTTAGCTAGTAGCTCCATAATTTGCACACATTTGCTGGTTAGTATAAGAACACATTAAGCTTATTCTAACCGCAAATGAAATACTCTTTATTTATCGCTACATGTTTACTGTCTTTTTCGTGTGTAGCAACCTCACTACCTAGCTCTCTATTAAATCAAGTCACTGACCTTGAGAACCAAGGCAAGCTCAGTGAAGCACTCACTATTCTTGAGCAATACAAAGATAATAATACCGCTACATCGACCCCCGAAATTGCTATGGCACAAGCGCCTCTTTTACGTAAACAAGGTCATTACAACGAGGCGATAGAACTGCTATCGCCATTACAAAAGCTTGCTAGTTTGAGTAAAAAAGACCAATACCACATTCAAAAAGAGCTAAGGATCAACTACCGTCGCCAAGTAAAAACAATAGAAGCAAAAAATCATTATATGGCAGCCTTAGCACTTGCAAATGAGCTTGAAGACAAAAACCTACAAGCACAAAGCCATAGCAATTTAGGTTCACTATACGACACGCTTAATGACCTTGAACAATCAATGCATCATCAAGTAAAAGCACAAGCGTTATTAGAAAACAGCGATAATTATGAACTAATTGCCACTAACTTTTATAACTTAGCAAATCTTGCTCACAGGCTTGATGACCTCTCGCAATCTGAGTACTTCTATAAAAAAGCACTCTAGTTTGATTCTCAAAACAGCTAAAAAATAGGCAATAAAAAAGCAAGCTCGGCAGCTTGCTTTTAAAAATGTTGAATGGCGCCTTAGAGTTAAACGTCTAAGTAATCCATAATCCCTTCAGCGGCATTTCGGCCTTCGAAAATAGCCGTTACCACTAAATCTGAGCCGCGGACAATATCGCCACCAGCAAAGATTTTCGGGTTGGTTGTTTGGTGAGTAAATTCACCTTTTTCTGGTGCATTGATACCACCCCAGTGATTGATTTCAACACCATACGGTTCTAGCCAATCCATTTTATGAGGTTTAAAACCAAACGCCATGAGCACCTTGGTCGCTTCAATAACATGCTCAGAACCTGCGACTTCTTCAGCACGACGACGACCATTTTCGTCTGGCTCACCAAGTTGCGTTTTCACCATCTTAACGCCAGCAACTTTCCCTTGCTCGTCAACCACAATGCCTTTAGGTTGAACGTTAAAGGTAAATTCTACGCCCTCTTCACGGGCATTTTTAACTTCGCGCTTTGATCCAGGCATGTTTTCTTCGTCACGACGATACGCACAGGTTACTTTTGCAGCACCTTGTCGAATAGAGGTTCTCACACAGTCCATTGCTGTATCACCACCGCCTAACACGACGACTTTTTCGTTCGCCATATCGATATAAGCTTGCTTATCTTCTGCATAGCCCATTACTCGGTTTGTGTTACCAATTAAGAACGGCAGTGCATCAAACACACCATCAGCATCTTCGTTTTCAAGGCCTGCACGCATACTTTGATAAGTACCAACACCTAAGAATACGGCATCATATTCTGCTAAGATTTCATCAAGCGTAATATCAACGCCAACTTCAGTGTTTAGCTGAAACTCGACACCCATTTCAGTGAAAATTTCACGACGCTTTTGCATTACTTCTTTTTCAAGTTTGAATGAAGGAATACCAAACGTAAGAAGACCACCGATTTCTGGGTGACGGTCAAACACCACAGGCTTAACACCGTTACGCACTAAAATATCCGCACAACCTAAGCCAGCTGGACCTGCACCAATGATAGCCACTTTTTTGTCAGACCATACCACATACGACATATCTGGTTTCCAGCCCATTTTAAATGCCGTATCAGTGATGTACTTTTCGATATTACCGATAGTGACAGCACCAAACTCTTCTTCAAGTGTGCAAGAGCCTTCACACAAGCGATCTTGTGGACAAACTCGTCCACACACCTCTGGTAAGCTATTTGTACGGTGAGACAGCTCTGCTGCTTCTAAAATACGGCCAGTACGAATGAGCTTTAACCACTGTGGAATATAGTTATGTACTGGGCATTTCCATTCACAGTACGGGTTACCACAATCTAAACAGCGATCCGCCTGTGAGTTAACTTGTGTCTCAGAAAATGGCTCGTAGATTTCTACGAAAGATTGTTTACGTGCTGAAATTGGCTTTTTACGCGGATCAACACGTTGTACATCGATAAACTGGTATACATTTTCGCTCATACTACCCCCTTACTGAGCCTGAACACGAAGCTCTGCGCTGCTGCGCGCTCGGTGTCCGAGTAAACTTTTTACATCACTAGATTTTGGCTTAACTAATTTAAACATAGGCATGTATAAATCGAAGTTAGCTAAAATCTGCTCAGCGCGGTTTGAGCCTGTAAGCTCTAAATGCTCAGCAATGAGTCCACGTAAATGTTCTTGGTGTGACGCCAACCCTTCAAGGGTAACAATTTCAACAAGCTCAGGGTTAATGCGTTTTTCAAAGTCATTGCCTTCATCAAGAATATAAGCAAATCCCCCTGTCATACCTGCACCAAAGTTGATACCCACTTTGCCAAGTACGCAAACCACACCACCTGTCATGTATTCACAGCCGTTGTCACCAACACCTTCTACAACCGCTTGCACGCCTGAGTTACGCACTGCAAAACGCTCACCTGCGCAGCCTGCAGCAAATAATTTACCGCCCGTTGCACCATATAAACAGGTATTACCGGCAATGGTTGCTTTATGGCTTTCGAATGATGAACCCAGCGGTGGGCGAATTACTAGCTTACCGCCAGCCATGCCTTTACCAACATAGTCATTGGCATCACCAACAAGGGTCATTTCAAGGCCGCCAGCGTTCCATACACCAAATGATTGACCCGCTGTACCATGAAGCTCAATAGAGACAGGATCAGCAGCCATACCTTGGTTACCATGTTTAGAGGCGATATAACCTGACAACATAGCGCCCACTGAGCGGTCTGTATTGCAAATACGGTTAACCAGCGAGATACCCGATTTTTCATCGATTGCTTGCTTGGCTTTTTCAAGCAAGGTTTCATTTAGCTGACCTAAGTAGTGTGAGCTATTTGGCGCACTACAATACAGTGTTTCACCCGTTGGGTTGTTAGGCACAGCAATCAAAGACGACAGATCTACTTTCTTTTGTTTCTCTGTGTTGCCTTCAATTGCTTCAAGTAAGTCCAAACGACCAATTAAATCAGTTAAACGAGTTACACCTAAGCTTGCCATAATTTGGCGTGCTTCTTCGGCTATAAACTTAAAGTAGTTCATCGCCATTTCTGGCAGGCCATGATAATGCTTTTGGCGCAGCGTATCGTCTTGCGTTGCAACACCGGTCGCACAGTTATTTAAGTGACAAATACGTAAGTATTTACAACCTAGTGCCACCATAGGGCCAGTACCAAAGCCAAAGCTTTCAGCACCTAAAATAGCCGCCTTAATGATATCTAAACCCGTTTTAAGACCACCATCAGTTTGCAAACGAATACGGTGACGTAAACCATTTTCTACCAGCGCTTGCTGGGTTTCAGCAAGGCCAAGCTCCCAAGGGCTACCTGCATACTTAACAGAAGTAAGCGGGCTTGCACCTGTGCCACCGTCATAACCAGCAATGGTAATTAAATCTGCATAGGCTTTAGCTACGCCAGTTGCGATAGTACCTACACCCGGCTCAGAAACGAGTTTCACCGAGATCAGCGCATCTGGGTTTACTTGTTTTAAATCGAAAATAAGCTGGGCTAAATCTTCAATCGAGTAAATATCGTGATGCGGCGGAGGCGAAATCAAGGTCACACCCGGCACTGAGTAACGTAATTTTGCAATATACGGCGTTACTTTTTCACCCGGTAATTGACCACCCTCACCTGGTTTTGCACCTTGCGCCACTTTAATCTGAATAACATCAGCGCTACGTAAGTAATGTGGTGTAACACCAAAACGGCCCGAAGCAACTTGCTTAATGCGTGAGTTTTTCTCTGTACCGTAGCGAAGCTTGTCTTCACCACCTTCACCAGAGTTTGAACAACCACCTAAGCGGTTCATTGCAATCGCGAGCGCTTCATGCGCTTCTGGCGATAATGCACCAATACTCATTGCTGCTGAGTCAAAACGTTTGTACAGCTCAGTTGCTGGCTCTACGTCATCAACATTCACACCTGTATCAGGAATTTTCACCGCCAGCATGTCACGTAAATTGGTGATCGGGCGGTTATTTACTAAATCAGCATATGCCAAGTAGTCTTTATAATCCCCAGAGCGCACTGCCTTTTGCAGTGTTTGAATAACATCTGGGTTATAAGCATGGTACTCACCACCGTGAACATATTTTAATAAGCCACCATGACTTAATAATTTACGTTTACTAAAAGCCAGCTTATGAAGTTTACGTTGGTCATCATCAAAATCAGTGAAACATGCCCCTTTAATACGACTAGCTACACCGTTAAAACAAGTTTCTACAACCGCATCTGATAAACCAACTGCCTCAAATAACATTGAGCAGCGGTACGAAGCGACAGTACTGATACCCATTTTCGACATGATTTTATACAGACCCTTATTAATTGCATTACGATAAGCAAGCGTTACTTCGCAATAGCTCTTGTTCAGGGTCTTTTTGTCGCTCATTGCAACTAATGATTCATAGGCAAGGTACGGATAAATTGCCGTTGCACCAAAACCAAGTAATACCGCAAATTGATGCGCATCACGGACACTGCCTGACTCGATGATGATATTAGATTCACAACGTAAGTTATTATCGACTAAACGCTTTTGAATTGAGCCAACCGCCATCGCAGCCGGGATTGGTAAATGCGTTTCGCTAAAGTTACGGTCACTTAAAATAAGCATGACACAGCCTGACGCTGCTTTTTCTTGTGCTTCATCACAAATACGTGTGATTGCGTTTTCTAAGCCTTCTTCTAGTGTGTAAGTGATATCAATTTTACAGTAGCTGTAATGCTCATCGTCAGCATTGATCAGCTGTTGCATATCAGCGTACATCAAAATCGGCGTATCAAACTGTAAACGCTTAGCATGGCCGGTTGTTTCGTTAAATACGTTTTGCTCACTACCAATACAGGTTGCCAGTGACATAACGTGATTTTCACGAAGCGGGTCAATTGGTGGATTGGTTACTTGCGCAAATTTCTGTCGGAAGTAATCGAACAGTGAACGATGACCTTCTGAAAGTACCGCAAATGGCGTGTCATCACCCATTGAACCTGTTGCTTCCTGACCATTTTCACCCATTACACGAATCACGCTATCAAGCTCTTCGTTGGTGTAGCCAAACATTTTTTGATACTTAAGCAGTGTTTCGTCATCAAAAGAACGGTTACCCGCATCTTTTTCAGATAACTGTTCAAATGGCGTTAAACGCTTAACGTTTGCTTCAAGCCATGCTTTATATGGATGGCGTGACTTAAGATCTTGGTCAATCTCATCTGAATGCCAAATTTTACCTTGATGAGTATCAATAACTAATAACTCACCAGGGCCAACACGGCCTTTCTCAACCACTTCGTCTGGCGCGTAGTCCCAAATACCTACTTCTGAAGCAAGGGTAATAAAACCATCTTGCGTGATTACATAGCGCGCAGGGCGTAAACCGTTACGGTCAAGGTTACAAGCTGCAAAACGACCGTCAGACATTACAATACCAGCTGGGCCATCCCATGGTTCCATATGCATTGAGTTAAAGTCGTAGAATGCACGTAGGTCATCATCCATAGCACGGTTTTTTTGCCATGCTGGCGGCACAAGCATACGCATTGCACGGAATAAATCCATGCCACCGGCTAAGAACAATTCAAGCATATTATCTAAACTTGAAGAGTCAGAGCCACTTTCGTTCACGAATGGTGCTGCTGATTGCAAATCAGGAATAAGTGGTGAGGCAAACTTATACGCACGGGCACGCGCCCATTGGCGGTTACCTTGAATCGTATTAATTTCACCATTATGCGCTAAATAGCGGAATGGTTGCGCCAGTGGCCAACGAGGTTGTGTATTAGTAGAGAAACGTTGGTGGAATACACAAATCGCACTGGTCATGCGAATGTCAGCTAGGTCTAAATAAAAGTTAGGTAAGTCTACAGGCATCATTAAGCCTTTATAGACAGTAACTAAACCAGATAAGCTGGCAATATAAAAATGTTCATCGTTTTCGAGGCGTTTTTCAGCACGACGACGCGCTACATACAAGCGACGCTCTAAATCTTTTGGACGCCAGCCTTCTGGTGCGCTTACAAAAATTTGTTCAAAGCCTGGTAGTTGTTTTTTTGCAATTGGCCCTAAACAAGACGCATCGGTAGGTACAACGCGCCAGCCTTGAATGCTCAAGGTTTCTTTTTCGAGTTCTTCACTCAACACATCTTTAGCTGTTTGCGCAAGTACAGGATCGGCATTTAAAAATACCATGCCAACGGCGTAGTTCTTTCCTAGGTGCCAATCATGTTCGCTGGCAATAGCGCGAAAGAAACTATCAGGTTTTTGCATTAATAAACCACAGCCATCACCTGTTTTACCATCAGCAGAAATACCACCACGGTGTTCCATGCGATCTAAGCCAGTGATTGCTGTTCGAATCAAGCGGTGACTCGCCTGACCATTGACCTGGGCTATTAAGCCAAAGCCACAATTATCTTTTTCTAATTTTGAGTCGTATAACATAGACCCCTCCCCTTGCTACAACGACTAGCGGTTCAGTCTTTTGTGACAGTGCTAGCAGACGAACAAAACTATCGCCAAATACCTCATGAGTCAATAGAGTTTTGAATACATATTCATATTCATGAATATTTCTCACTTAAGGCACTTTTTAAATTCTATGCTATTTTTTTACATTTAGTCGTATTTTACCCGTTATTTTTTTATGACACTGGTGTCAAATTTAACAACTTGTAAAAAAACAATCTAAAAACCGGACTCTTTACGTTAACGTAAACTGCGCCCCGCTTTGAATAATTATTCACATTATGAATATCAATGCAGTTTTTGACGGGGTCTCGGCTAGCCTAACTGCATCATTATTTACTCTTGGCTTTAGCATAGTTACAAACTATGCATCTGAGCAGACTACCTTAGTCGCAATGACTGAGTTTCTTTACCCTTGCGTCAACAATCAGCAATCTAAAAGTGTCCGCAGCGGACACTTTTTCTGTCCGCGGACAGGCTTTAACTCACCAATCAAACATAAAATCATTAAAAATCAATAAATTAAAAACTGGCACGCTACTGGTATAGATAAGACATCAGCGAAATTGAGGATTTCAAAATGTTCACTATCAGTTTGTTTATGGCTTCTCCACTTACCATGCTTGCCGTTGGCTTCATGATTGTGTGTTTTGAGAATCGTAAGGAGTTATGATGATTAAGGATACCAGTGCCCAAGATATTACCGTGGCCAAGAAAAACACCATTAAAAAGCCACTAATAATAGCTGCAGGTGTAATACTTGTTGGTGCGCTCGGCTTTCAAGCATTATTTGCCAGTAACGATGGCAGCATTTCGGTTGATGTAGCAAGCCTACAAATTAGTGAGGTAAGCCAAAAGACACTCACCAGAGATGTGGCAGCAAGCGGTAAAATCGTTGCAGCTAATGCGCCAAAGGTTTACAGCCCTGAACGCGGCTTTGTCGATTTAAAAGTAAAAGCCGGTGACAGCGTTGAAGTAAATGAAGTGATCGCAACCGTAACCAGCCCTGAGCTAACTAACGAACTAAAACAGCAACAATCAGTATTAGCGCGATTAGAAGGCGAATTACAACGCAAACAACTTGAAGCGCGCAGACAAAAACTAAGCCTGACTAAAGCACTAGATTTAGCGCAAGTTGAACTCAATGCCGCAGATAGAGAAAACCGCCGAGCTAAAATCTCAATCGAAAAACATTTAATTAGCCAAATAGATTTAGAAAAAGCCGTTGATGACTTAGCTCGTGCCAAGCTTTCATATAAGCACGCCGAGCAAGAAGTCAGCTTAGCTAAAGATACCCTCGCATTTGAGCTAAAAGCTGCAGAGCGTGATCTGGCACGTCAGCAACTAATTGTTGATGACTTACTCAGACAAGTAAATGAACTCACTATTACCGCAAGTGTAAGCGGCATTGTGGGTAACTTATTAGTGCAACAAAAAGAAGCGGTCACACAAAGCCAACCACTAATGACATTGGTCGATTTAAGTAACTTTGAAGCAGAACTGCAAGTACCAGAAAGCTACGCCAATGAGCTGGGTCTTGGTATGCAAGTTGAGCTTACTTTAGGTGCTCGTCATGTCACAGGTACCCTATCGGCTATTTCGCCTGAAGTGAATAACCGCGAGGTCACAACCCGCGTACGCTTTGACAATGAGATTTCTGGCATTCGCCAAAACCAACGCTTAACCGCACGTATTTTACTAGAGAATCGCGACGATGTATTACAAGTAAAACGCGGCGCTTTCTTACAACAAGGTGGCACCCATGCTTATAAAGTTGATGGTGACATGGCTTATTTAATCGATATAAAAACCGGTGCAAGCAGTATCAATGCTGTGGAGATAATTGAAGGCGTAGAGCCTGGCGATAAGTTAATTATCTCAAACTACGATCGCTTTAAAAAAGCACCCACACTGGTTTTACGCTAACAAATAAAAGGAATAATCAACATGCTTACAATGAACAACATCAGCAAAGTGTATCAAACAGATATGGTACAAACACATGCCCTTCGTGACTTTAATCTCCAAGTAGAAGAAGGTGAATTTATTGCCGTAACGGGCCCAAGTGGCTCAGGTAAAACCACATTTTTAAACATCGCCGGTATGTTAGAACCATTTAGCGAAGGCCAATACATGTTAGACGGTATTGATGTGGGTAAACTAAACGACAACCAGCGTGCAGATCTTCGTAATCAAAAAATTGGTTTTATTTTCCAAGGCTTCAACCTTATTCCAGATTTGAACCTCTATGAAAATATTGAAGTACCACTGCGTTATCGCGGTATTAAAGCTGCTGAGCGTAAGCGCCGAATTGAGCAATGCCTAGAGCAAGTTGGTTTAGCTTCACGCGCTAAACACTTACCGCAACAACTTTCTGGTGGCCAACAACAACGTGTGGCCATTGCCAGAGCCCTTGCTGGTGAACCGCGTTTTTTACTTGCCGATGAGCCAACCGGTAATTTAGATAGCTTAATGGCCCGTCAAGTAATGGAGCTACTTGAACAAATCAACCGTGATGGCGCTACTATCATCATGGTTACCCATGATCCAGAGCTTGCCCGCAGAGCACCACGTAACATCCAAGTTGTTGATGGCCAACTCGCTGACTTCACCTTGTATCAAGGCACTCAAAACCTTAAAGCGGCAGGAGTGTAACCATGTTCCTTCATTATTTAGATTTAAGCTGGCGCAGCTTTAAGCGCACGCCACTTGTGAGCTTTTTAATGGTATTGGCCATTGCCATTGGTATTGGCGTAACCATGACCAGTTTATCTGTGTATCACATGATGTCGGCAGATCCTATTCCTGAAAAAAGTAGCGACCTTTATTCTGTGCAGTTACAAACCATGGATGAAGGCCGTACGTGGTGGACTGTCGATAACATGCCACTGCAATTAACTTATCAAGATGCCGTTAACCTTAATCAAGCCAAAGCAGGTGGTAAACGTGTCACTATGGTTAGAACGGGTTTTTCGGTTTATTTAGACTCAGATAAAGTTAAACCATTTATTGGACAAGCACGCCTAACCACGCCTGATTTTTTCGATATGTTTAACCTATCGTTTATTTACGGTGGGGTTTGGAGCGCGCAACAAGAAGCCGATGCGGCCCCTGTTGTGGTGATCAATAAAGAATTAAACGACAAACTATTCGCAGGTGAAAACCCTGTCGGCAAAATGGTGTACCTCGATGATGCCAGCTACGAAGTTATTGGCGTGATTGATGATTGGGATATCACCACCAAATACTATGATCTGAACAACGGTGCATTTAATAAGACCGAGCAACTATTTTTACCATTTAGCCTAATGAAAGCACGAGAGCTTGAAAACTGGGGTAATACCAATGGTTGGAAGCACGAAAAAACCAATACCTTTAACGATAAACTCAATTCAGAAATGGTGTGGTTACAATTTTGGGTTGAACTAAAAACTCCTGCAGAAAAGCAAGCTTACCAAGACTTTTTAATGGCCTATATGCAAGAACAACAAAAGCTAGGTCGTTTTAACCGCGAAAAATTAACCGCTACCTTACGCGATGTAAATGAGTGGATGCAGTACAACAATGTCGTTAGCGAAGACAACGAAATTCTGGTTGGCCTAAGCTTTATGTTTTTAGCAGTATGCCTTGCCAATATTTTAGGTTTATTACTAGCGAAATTTTTACGCCGCGCTCCGGAAGTCGGTGTGCGCCGTGCATTAGGTGCCAGCAAACGCCAAATATTCTTTCAACATATTGTTGAGGTCGCGATGTTAGGTTTCTTAGGTGGCATCTTCGGAATTATTTTGGCGCAAGTGGGCTTATTAGGCGTACGTCAAAGCTATAGCTACTACCAAAGCTTAGCCACTATGGATTTGACCATGCTACTCAGCGCACCGGTGATTGCAATTAGCACCTGTGTGATAGCGGGTCTGTACCCTGCTTGGCTGGTATGTAAAACCAACCCTGCTATTTATCTTAAGAGCCAATAAGGAAGACACCCATGTTAGAAATTAAACCTATCTTTCACGCCTTATGCCGCTCAAAAGTTGGCGCTATTTTATTACTGATCCAAATTGCCATCACCACTGCGATTGTCAGTAACGCAGCGTTTATTATTCAAGACAGAATTAGCTATTTAAGCCAAGAGACTGGCTATCCTGAACAAGACATTTTCGTTTTTAATGTCATGATGTTTGGCAAAGATGTGTCACCGTCTCAGCAATATGAGCTTGATGAAGCCATGCTTCGTCAAATACCTGGTGTAGTTGATGCTGCTTATTCAAGTAATACACCGCTTTCGGGCAGTGGCTCTTCGTCAGATTTTAGTTTAAAGCCAGCACCTGAAGAGAGTAAATCAGCGCGTAGCTCTTACATGTTTATCGATGAGCATGGTATCAATACTTATGGTGTAAAACTCATTGCTGGGCGTAACTACACCGAAGACGAAGTGATCGTTACCGATAACTATGATGAGCTTTCAAAAGTAACCGTTGTCACTAAAACTCTACTTGATGAGCTGTTCCCTGACGGCAATGGTTTAGGGCAAACTGTCTATTTTGGTGATATTCCAATGAAAATAATTGGTGTAATTGATCTTATGAAAGGCCCATGGCTTAAAGACAGCCGCCCAGATAACGTAGCACTGCTGCCTTTTATTAAGCCTGGTACAAATGCACGCTTTGTGGTTAGAACAGAGCCTGGTCAACGTCAATCGGTCATGAACCGTGTTGAAGAAGCCATGCTGAAAAACTACAACAAACGTGTTATTTCTCGCATTCGTGGCTTAGATGACGATAAAGAGTCATACATGGCTGAAGATACATTAATGATGCGCATGCTGATTGTACTTATTACTATTTTAGTGTTGGTGACGGCCCTGGGTATTTTCGGCCTAACGCTGTTCAATATTAGTAAGCGTACTAAACAAATAGGCACTCGCCGCGCTTTAGGCGCCAGAAAATCTGCCATCATCAGCTACTTCTTAGTTGAAAACGCCATGATATGTATAGTTGGTTTAGTGATTGGTGTGATTGCTGCCGTGTATTTAGGGCAATTACTGATGCAGCACTTTTCAATTGCTCAGCTTGATATTAGCTACGTACTTGCTACTGCGCTGGCAGTGTTCGCTATGAGTTTATTAGCGGTACTTGCCCCTGCAAAACGGGCTGCGAATATCTCACCGAGCATTGCAACTCGAACCATTTAGTTCTCCCAACCTATGCTACACTGGATTAACAGTGTAGCATTCATCTTGCACCCTTATTAGGAAAATAACTAAAACAATAATATGGAAAAAATACTTATCGTCGACGATAACCCAGCAATTTTGGATGCATTGTCGTTATTACTCGAAATTCACGGTTTTGATGTTGTTACAGCAAGTAACCCGTTTGAGGCAATTCAAGCCGTACAATACCAACGCATAGCGCTTGTTATTCAAGACATGAACTTTACCGCCGACACCACTTCCGGCGAAGAAGGCAAAGAACTTTTTTATGCCTTACGAGACATTAATCCTCACCTACCGATTATTTTGATCACCGCATGGACAGAGCTTTCTACTGCCGTTGAACTTGTCAAAGCAGGGGCTGCTGATTATTTACCAAAACCATGGGATGATGCCAAGCTACTTACTTGTGTAAATAACCTAATCGAGCTGGGTAAAGCAAAACAGCAAAACGAGACTTTTACCCGCCACCAGCAAGAGCGTGACGCATCTGTACAACAAGCAAATTTGGTGGGCTTGGTTTATAAAAGTACCGCTATGGAGCACATTGTTAATCTTGCGATTCAAGTTGCTAAATCGGATATTTCAGTGCTGATCACAGGCCCCAACGGCAGTGGTAAAGAGCGCATTGCGCAAATAATACAGGCCAATTCATTATTAGCAGATAAACCCTTTATCACTGTTAATGCGGGTGCTTTACCAAGCGAGCTTATTGAGGCTGAGTTATTTGGTGCAGAAGCTGGCGCCTATACAGGTATTACTAAACAGCGCATTGGTCGTTTTGAAGCGGCCGATGGTGGCACCCTATTTTTAGACGAAATTGGTAACTTGCCACTTTCTGGGCAAATGAAATTATTACGCATTTTACAAACCGGTGAATTTGAACGTTTAGGTTCAACACAAACACGTAAAGTGAATGTGCGTGTGATTTCAGCAACCAATGAAGATTTAAGCCATGCAATTAAAGCAGGTCAATTTCGAGAAGACCTTTACTACCGCTTAAATGTAATTGAGTTAAATTTACCAAGCCTTGCCCATCGCCCCGATGATATTTTAGCTTTGGTCGCACACTTTTTACCTGAGCGCACACTGTCACTAAGTACAGAAAAAGCCCTGCTCGCCCATAGCTGGCCGGGTAATGTTCGTGAGCTTGAAAATGCCTGTAAACGCGCTGGCGTTTTAAAACCCACAGGGGTGATTGAGCTTGCTGATTTTGGCTTACAAGTTGAAACAAACAGCCCAACACAAACAAGAGCAGAGCCTAACAAACAAGAGATTGAGCTTGCCATGCGCGAGTACAAAGGTGTGATTGCTAAAGTCGCTCGCCATTTTGGCTTAAGCCGCCAAGCGCTTTATCGCAGGCTTGATAAATTTAAGATTGAGTACTAATGCGTTTTTCGTTTCGATATAAAATCATAACTTTGTGTATTGCAGCGTCTACATTGCCGCTTATATTGGTTTGTTATTTTGCGGGCATAAGCTTGCTTTACAGCCTATTAGCCCTGCTCGCTTGCACCTTGATCAGCGGATTTTTTGCCGCGCAATTATCAACCCCGCTCATTGATGGCATGAACTCGCTCGAAACCGGGCTGCTTAATTTTAAAGATGGTGAGCTGGCTACATTATTAGCCTATGATGGCAGTGATGAGCTAGGTGATTTATGCCGGCTTTATAACCAAACCGCAAAACAGCTTCGCCAAGAAAAACAATGGATATATCAGCGCGAGTTGATGCTCGACAAAGTATTACAAAGCTCCCCACAAGCTGTGCTTTTGACTAACGACCAAGGCTTTATTGTGTATAGCAACCACAGTGCCCGCAGCTTACTTGATGCTAAATCAGCCCTTGAAGGCGCCAAGCTAGAGAACTTATTAGATTCAAGCTGCGAGCAATTAACCCGTGCGATTCACAAAGGCGTTGATGGTTTATTTACCCTCGACAAAGCAGATCAAGAATCACAAACTTGGCACATGGCAACAGGCCAATTATTACTAAATAATCAGTTTCACCAACTGTATGTTTTTAAACAACTGACCCGTGAACTTAGCCGCCAAGAAGTAGAGGTATGGAAAAAAGTTATTCGTATTATTAGCCATGAGCTTAACAACTCCCTAGGGCCAATGTCGTCGATGCTTCATAGCGCGCAACTATTAACGAAAGAAGTCGATGAACCACGTTTAAAAAGGGTATTTACCACCATTGAAGACCGCATAAAACACCTTAATGAGTTTGTGCAAGGCTATGGTAAATTTGCCAAGTTACCCACCCCTCAACTATCAACGATTAACTGGCCGACGCTGATTGAGCAATTAAAAAGTCAGTGGCAAGTTGAGGTCTCACTTGATGAGCGTGTAACAACTGATGCTGATCACACTCAGCTCGAACAATTACTTATAAACTTATTAAAAAATGCCTATGAATCGGGTTCAAACCCCGAAGATGTCAGCTTAACAGTGCAACAAGAAGCAAGTGGCACACACATCACAGTGAGTGATAAAGGTAAAGGTATGAGTGAAGCTGTAATGGCAAACGCACTTATTCCCTTTTACTCCACTAAAGCAACAGGCAGTGGCCTAGGGTTAGCACTTTGCAGGGAAATAGTTGAAGCGCACCACGGGCAAATTAGCTTGCATAACCGCGAGCAAGGTGGATTAAGCGTGCATGTTTTGCTGCCAGCTTAATAAATTTGATGTAAAAGATCCACCTTCTAAAGTAAGGTGGCTTTGCATTAGCCCCCTAGAAGGGGGCGTTGTTTACTGCAGTGTTAACTGCGCCTGCTCTTGCACCTCTTCCTTTTCTTGGTGCCTGACATACCGTCTTATTATTTCTTCATTTATCCCT